>CAMAXU010000016.1 GCA_945862455.1 Rickettsia typhi
GATGACGGCATATATTAAGGCGCTGTCGCAAATCAACTTTTTCGTCGAACTTTTTGCAATTCTAAATTTTTTGAAACGCACGTACATCTAGGTACGCTTACCTTTCAAAAAATTTAGAATCACAAAAATTTCTTAGAAAAACTTGATTTGCGACAGCGCCATTAAAGTCACTTGAAACTCGATAGTTTACTTTGGTATATCTTGGACAAATTGTCCTAAAGGCCTTTTAGAATTTGCATTTGAAGTTAAAAAGGATTTGATCATTTCAATTCAAGCTAACTCAAATTCTTACAGAGCCATGATTTTTGATCCAGTTCTACTAGCTCGCATCCAGTTCGCTTTCACAATTAGTTTTCACATTATTTTCCCTGCCTTCACTATTGGACTTGCCGGCTATTTAGCGGCAATTGAAGCGCTTTATCTCAAAAGCAAAAACATCATTTATAAAGAAATCTACAAATTTTGGGTCAAGATTTTTGCTATAATTTTTGGCATGGGCGTTGTTTCTGGAGTGGTTTTATCTTACGAACTTGGAACAAATTGGGCGGGATTTTCTTTTGCTACTTCCAATATTTTAGGTCCGCTTTTTGGCTTTGAAGTTTTAACCGCCTTTTTTCTCGAAGCTTCATTTTTAGGAATTATGCTTTTTGGTTGGGAGCGCGTTTCCAAAAAAATGCATTTTGCTGCAACTTGTATAGTTGCATTTGGAACTGTTATGTCAGCATTTTGGATTTTGGCAGCAAATAGTTGGATGCACACTCCGCAAGGCTTCATCGTTAAAAATAATATTTTTTATCCCGTAAATTGGCTGCAAATTATTTTTAATCCTTCTTTTCCTTATCGTTTTTTTCACATGCTGATCGCCACTTATATAACTTGCGCTTTTGTTGTAGCGGGCGTTTCTTCGTGGTTGTTACAAAAAAACCGCGAATCACTTCACGCCAAAATAATGCTTAAAATGGCACTTGGTTTTATCATAATTTTTGTGCCGTTACAAATTGTAGTTGGTGATATGCATGGCGTAAATACACTAAAACACCAACCAGCAAAAGTTGCGGCGATGGAAGGAATCTGGGAAACTGAAAAAGGCGCGCCGCTTACGCTTTTTGGAATTCCTGATCAAGAAAGTGAATCCACGAAATATGCAATTCAAATTCCAAAATTGGCGAGCATGATTTTAACTCATGATCCAGAAGGTGAAATTGTCGGATTAAAATCTTTCCCCAAAGATCAACGCCCACCAGTGTTGCCGATTTTTATTTTCTTTCGTGTAATGGTTGGAATTGGGTTTTTAATGTTAGCAACTGGTTTGGTAGCTTTATACTTGTATCGTAAAAGAAAATTATTTGAAGCGAGATGGTTTCAAGTTTGGTGCATGGCAATGACGCCAAGCGGATTTATCGCATTGCTTTCGGGTTGGTTTGTAACCGAAATCGGTCGCCAGCCTTATGTAGTTTATGGTTTACTTAGAACGCGAGAAGCCTCTTCAGCTATATCTTCAGGGCAGGTGATGTTTTCGCTGATTGTTTTTGTAGTGGTTTATTTTGTGATTTTTGGTTCAGCAACTTTTTACATTTTAAGACAAATTGCGAAAGGACCGCAGAAATTGTAATTACTATTAGAGTCTAAAAATGAGTTAAGGATCTATCTGATCTTTAAAGGCGCTGTCGCAAATCAACTTTTTCGTCGAACTTTTTGTGATTCTAAATTTTTTAAAAACGCACGTACATCTAGGTACGCTTACCTTTCAAAAAATTTAGAATCACAAAAATTTCTTAGAAAAAGTTGATTTACGCGACAGCGCCCCTTAAAATAAATAAAAAAACTATGTTCGATTTTTCATCATTTCTCAATCTACCGCTAATTTTTGGATGTGTAATCGCATTTTCCATTTTCATGTATGTACTTCTCGATGGCTTTGATCTCGGCATCGGCATTATTTTCCCTTTTGCTCCAAGCGATGAATGTCGCAGTAAAATGATGAATTCCGTCGCACCTTTTTGGGATGGCAATGAAACTTGGCTGATTATGGGCGGCTCTGGTTTATTGGCAGCTTTTCCCGCCGCTTACTCGGTGTTAATGCCAGCATATTATATCCCAATTATTCTCATGCTTTTGGGATTAATTTTTCGCGGCGTTGCTTTTGAATTTCGTGCCAAAACAAAATCACAACGCGAACAACGCATTTGGGATTATTCATTTCACTTCGGTTCGCTAATTGCCACTTTTTTCCAAGGCACAATTTTAGGCGCTTTTGTTCAGGGTGTAAAAATTGAAAATCTGTCTTTTGCTGGATCACCCTTCGATTGGTTAAATGCATTTTCCGTTACAACCGGAATTGCTCTAATCTTTGGCTACGCCTTAATTGGCAGCACTTGGCTGGTTATGAAAACCCATGATAAAACCCAAATCTGGGCGCGATATGTTGCAACTTATGTCGCTAGTTTTGTGGCATTTTTTACAGCTTTGGTAAGCGGTTGGACGGCATTTTTAAAAGTCGAAATTTTTGAACGCTGGTTTAGTAAACCGACAATTTTTTATCTTTTGCCAATTCCTCTAATTACAATTTTAGTATTTATTTTCTTGATTAAAGGTTTGTATGAAAAGAAAGAATCTCAGCCATTTTTGATGGTGATTTTTCTATTTTCTTTGTGTTACGCAGGTCTCGCGATCAGCCTTTTTCCTTATGCCGTGCCTTATACGTTAACTTTTAAAGACGCCGCCGCCGCTTCAACTTCGATGTCACTTTTATTTGTCGGAATAGCAATTGTTATGCCGGTGATTTTAACTTATACTGCTTTTTCTTACCACGTGTTTCGTGGTAAATCGTCGCATGAGAATTTATATTAAAAACTAATGCGAAAAAATATCAGCTGAACCAAATCCTTGAACATCAAGCTTGGCGCGGGTTGGTAAAAATTTTACGCAAGCTTCAAAAATTTCTAGGCGATTTTCTCTTTTTAGCATTTCATCAAGTTTTGCTTTCAATTTATGCAAATGCAAAACGTCGGAAGCGGCATATTCTAATTGTTTCTCAGTAATTTCGGCATTTCCCCAATCGGAAGTTTGTTGTTTTTTGGAAAGTTCAATTCCCAAAAGTTCGTCGCAAAGCGATTTTAATCCGTGAGCGTCAGTGTATGTACGAACTAATTTTGAAGCAATTTTTGTGCAGTAAATATTTTTGATTTCAACTTTTAAATAATGCTGCAAAGCCGCTAAATCAAAGCGGGCGAAGTGGAAAATTTTTTGAATTTTTTCATCAGCTAAAATTTTACGCAAATTCGGCGCATCATATTTTCCTTGTTCAAATTGCACCAAATGCGCATCGCCTTTGCCATCAGAAATTTGCACTACGCAAAGACGATCACGAATTATGTTCAAGCCCATGGTTTCAGAATCGATGGCGATTGAACCACTAAAATTAATATCAGAAGGAAGATCGTTTTTATGTAAAAAATTTGTCATAATTAATTTGTAAATTTAACCCAAAACTCATCATTTAATTGCGGCAGCGCCGAATTAATTTCCATCATTTCCGCCATATTGCCATTGCAGTGCAAAACCAAATCGCAGCCAGCATTTAAAATTGCTTTTGATCTATCGTGGAAATTGCCTTTAAGTGCTTTCATTGAAATGTCGTCGCTCATTAAAATATTTTTGAAACCGATTTCATTTCTGATTAGATCAATCGCGGTTTTAGAAGTTGTGGCGCAATTAATTTTATCGATTGCTGAAAACAAAATATGTGCCGTCATCGCGAATTTTTGGTCGCGTAATTTTTGGAAAGTTAAAAAGTCAGTTTTTCTTAATTCTTCCAAAGTCGCATCAACGATTGGTAGCTCTAAATGACTGTCAGAAGTTCCGCGACCGTGGCCGGGAATATGTTTGATCACAGGATAAACACCTTGCGAAAGCAAACCTTCGCAAACTTTGCGACCTAAAGCCGCAACTTGCTCGGCATTTCTTCCATAAGCGCGATCGCCAATAACTTGGTGAGTTTTTTCGGTTAAAATATCAAGCACCGGAGCGCAATCAACATTGATGCCAGCATCAATTAAATCGCGGCCGATTTCTTGAAAATTTTCATATAATTCTTCTTCGGCTTGTAATGGATTTTCTTCGTAAAGATCAGAGAAATATTTTCCGGCGGGATATTTTTTCCAATCTGGTTCTTTCATGCGCGCAACGCGGCCGCCTTCTTGATCAACTAAAACCAGAACTTCGCCTTGCATTAATTCGCGCAGAGAATGAGTTAATTTTTTTAATTGAGTTTTATTGGAAATATTGCGAGCGAATAAAATGAAACCAAGTGCGCCGTTTTTAGAGAAAAAATGTTTTTCTTCATTTGTGAGTTCAAGGCTGGAAATGCCGTAAATTACAGGCTTGGTGGCGTTTTTGTTTTCGGATATTTTTTTTAAAAGTGTCATGTTTTTTAAAGATTTTATTTACAAAACCCCTTTTGTGGAATTAATCGCATCTTTCTTTCTTTCATCAATCGTAATTGCCACGCGAAGCGCTCTTGCCAAGGCTTTGAAGCATGATTCAACAATGTGATGATTATTAACGCCGTAAAGATTTTCGATGTGTAAATTACACTCAGCAGCTTGTGCGAAAGCATAAAACCATTCGCGGAATAATTCAGAATCCATGTCGCCGATTTTATCGCGTTTAAATTCGCAATTAAAAATCGGATAAGCGCGACCAGATAAATCAACAACAGAGCGCGTTAAAGTTTCATCCATCGGAACATAAGAATGACCAAAACGAGTAATGCCTTTTTTATCGCCTAAAGCCTGTTTAAAAGCCTCGCCAATTGCTAAAGCGGAATCTTCAGTTGTGTGGTGGAAATCGATATGTAAATCACCTTTTACTTCGCAAGTGATGTCGATCAAGCTGTGATGCGAAAGCTGTTCAATCATGTGATTTAAAAATCCGATTCCGGTATCAACTTTGAATTTACCAGTTCCGTCGAGATTTATTTCAACTTTAATTTTAGTTTCCTTGGTGTTGCGTTCGATTTTTGCTGTGCGCATTGATTTTAATTAAATTCAAATTTCATTTGAATTTAGAATAATTGAGTTGCTACGCACGAAGTAAATTCGCGCATCCGCAACCAATTTTTCTAAACTTGACTATTTTAAATTTTCAGAAACGAAATCCCAGTTTACTAGGTGGTTTAAGAAAGTGTCGATGTAAGTTGGGCGAGCATTTTGGTAATCTAAATAATAGGCATGTTCCCAAACGTCCATCGTCATTAATGGAGTTGCAGAAGTTGTAAGTGGAGTTTCGGCATTGCCAGTTTTAATAACTTTCAATTTACCATTTTCTAAAACTAACCAAGCCCAGCCTGAGCCAAATTGAGTTGCTCCGGCATTTTTAAATTCAGCTACGAAATTTTCGTAAGAACCAAAATCGGTTTCAATTTTTTTCAAAACATTAGCAGTTGGTTTTCCGCCGCCATTTGGTTTCATTGAATGCCAATAAAAAGTATGATTCCAAACTTGCGCCGAATTGTTGAAAATTCCGGCTTTGCTTTTGTCGGCATGAGAAATTTTGATGATTTCTTCTAAAGATTTTCCATCCAAATCAGTGCCGACAATTAAGTTATTTAAGTTAGTAACATAAGCCTGATGATGTTTTCCATAATGAAAATTCATGGTGTTTTCAGAGATGTAAGGAGCTAGAGCGTTTTTATCGTAAGGTAATTTAGGTAATTCGATTTTGTGCATGGATCCTCCAAAAGATTTTAACTTAGAATTAGTAATGCCACTTAAGCCCTTGATTTTACAAGCGCCAAGAAGAAAGCCTGAAGAAAGGCAAATGTTTTTAATGAATTTTCTTTTTGACATTTGCATTGATGACAACCTAGTTTTGTTGTTGAGGTCGATTAACTTATTTTGGCTCGCTCGCATGTCAATTATCATTTTATTTTTTCACTAAAACCATGTCAAAAATATCTGCTGTCATTGTGGCGCATAATGAAGAAAAGAAAATTGCTGATTGTTTGCGTAGTCTTTCATTTGCTGATGAAATCGTAGTTGTGCTTGATAAATGCACTGATCAAACCAAAAAAATTGTTTTGGAATTTACCAATAAAATTATTGAAGGTTCGTGGAAAATTGAAGGCGCGCGCCGCAATGTGGCTCTAAATTCCGTCAGCCATGAATGGATTTTTGAAATTGATGCTGATGAAAGAGTTTCGCCGGAATTGGCGCAGGAAATTTTGGCAATAAAAAATTCGCCACCTTGCGCTGTAATTGTGCCAATTGCTAATTACATTGGTAAACGTCATGTAAAATATGGTTGGCTTCGAACTTTGTGTGTTTTGAGTCGCCAGACTTTGACTTACAAGGGTTTGAAAAAATATCATGAAGATAAAGAAGTTCATCCGACTTGTGATTTAGGTGCCAAAATAAAATATTTTCAAAATCCAATTATCCATTTAGTTGATGAAGATATTTCTGATTTTATTGCGCGTTTTAACCGCTACACCAAGTGGCGCGCCAATGATATGATTTCTAAAAATAAAATAAAATGCGCCGGACTTTTTAAAGTAATTGTCAATTTTAAATTGCGCTTCATAAAATCTTTTTTCTTCAAAAAAGGTTATAAAGAAGGCGCGCTGGGAGTTTTAATTGCAATTCTCGCCGGGCTTTATCCATTGGTTTCAAGCCTTAAAGCCCAAGAAAAATTATCCAAATGAAAATTGCTCACATAATTTTAACTTCTCAAAATGGCGGAGCGGAGCAAGCTTTTATTGATTATTCGGTGGCTTTGAAAAAGCTTGGTCATGAAATTTTAGCGATCATAAAAAATGACGCGCCTTACGCAGATGAGGTTGAAAATTTAGGAATTACGATAAAAAAAGTTCCCAATAAATTAGGATTTTACGATATTTTTACGGTTAAAAAAATTCATGAAATTCTGCAAGAATTTAATCCCGATGCCGTTATAGCGCATGCTGGAAGGTCGACAATTTTAGCGCGACGCGCAATTGCCAAAATCAAAAATAAAAAAATTTTCTTAATCGCCGTAAATCACAGCATGAATGTGAAGCGTTCAATTGGCGCTGATATTATTCTTTCGGTGAATAAGGAAATTTTTCTGCGTACAATAAATGCTGGACAAAGTGAAGCCAAAAGCTTCGTGATTCAAAATGCGATTGATTTGAGTGACGCGCCAAAAGATGCGTCGAAAATTGATTATCAAAATAAGCAAACAATTGTGCTTGGAGGAATGGGTCGCCTCGATAGTGCAAAAGGTTTTTACTTCACTATTAAAGCGATAAAAAAATTGGAAGAGTTTGCTAAGGCAAATAATTTAAATAAAAAATTTGTTTTCAAACTTGCTGGATCTGGTGTGCAAGAGCATTATTTGCGCAATTTGGTGAAGGAATTAAATATTGAAAGCCAGATAGAATTTTTGGGCTGGATGAAAAATAAAAAAGAATTTTTCGAATCGATTGATATTTTTGTAATGTCATCGGAGCGCGAAACCTTTGGTTTGGTGGTTTTGGAAGCAATGAAATTTTGTAAGCCGATAATTTCAACAGATGCTGATGGTCCAAAAGAGTTTTTGAGAAATGAGATTGATGCTTTGGTGGTAAATTTGCAGCCTTTGAAAAGTGTAGAAAACAGAATTGCTGATGCGGTTTTGAGAATGGTTAATGAGCCGGAATTGGCGAATAAATTGGTTATCAATGCTTTCGCAAAGGTGAATGATAAATTTTCTTATAAAGCGTTGGAGAAATATTTTGAAGAAATTGTGGGAAGGGTGAAGTGATCTAAATTCATTCTTTGAAATAGATCGCTTTTGGGCAATCATGAAAAACTAGAAAGCCGTATTCTCGTCCGAAAAAAGTCAATTAAAAGATTTATTGATTGCAACAAAGAATAACGCTTTATCAAGTGATACAGCGTTATTCTTCGAGCAAATTTTCACCAAAAAACAAAGTTGGTCGGGACTATAAATTTGTGTTTTGATATATGTTTAAAGAAAAATTATTTGCTCAATTTGGTGTTCAAAACCAAATATCCGCGATATGCAGTTTGAGCATAATTTTTAGTATTCATCGCGTGATAAACATCGCTCAAATTAATCCAAATCCAAGGATTTCTGTGTGCCGCAACATCAAGCATTAGCACTGAATCTGATTTTTCATCATAAGCTACAACTGGCGAAAAATGCCCGCCCATCAAGCTTTTATATGAGTGATCATAATTCAAAATCAAAAATTCTTTGTTAGAATTTACAATTTCTTTCACAAGATTTCTAAAGTCGGAAAGATTCTCATCAGAATATTTATCGACATTCACTAACTTTGATTTCACCCCGTGAATTTTTAACATTTTTTGCAATTCGTCAATATCAAGACCGCCACCAAAAGTGCCGTCTTGCTTGGTGATTTTCATTGAAATTACTCTTCTGTCTAAAACTTTGTCAGTTTCGCTGTTGAAGAAATTGCCTTCATTAAATAAGCGATATTGCAAAGGATATTTTTTATCACCAATCGTAATTGGCCATTCTTCAATCACTGGAAATGATTTATTATTTAATTCATAAATCGCGGATAAAACTACAGTTGCCGCAGCTTGACCACATGCTGCCGGATTTGGTTGTGGTTTGAAATGATGCGCCAAACGGTAAAAATCGCCTTTGAACGGAGTTCTTTCTAGGCGTTCAATGCCTTCCTTGCTGTCCCAATTAATAACGGCAACTTTTTTGCTATATTGGCTTTCCAGATATTTATCGTAATGGAAAGTCATGCTTTTAGTGATGGTTTCGCTGTCTGCTGCCAAAGCCAGATTGGTGTTAGCGACCATGAAGATTGTGATAGCTAATGTTTTGACAATTTTGAAATTCATAAAAATTATTTTTGTTGGAGGAAGGAGTTGGTAAGAGAGATAACTAATGACGAAATAAATAATATCTAGTGGTGGTGTTAAATTTTTTAATTCTATACCAAATTAACTATCTCTTGATAGTGCTAACGAAGTATGTTTGAGGAAAAATTGCGACTGGAAATGTAAGTTGTATCAAGTGATACAGCGTCATTTTCTGAGAAAATTTTTACCAAAAAGACAAAGTTATGACTATCAAGAGATAGTTAATTTGGTATAGTGCCAATCGACTTAAAATTGATTGATTTTAAAGCTGGCGCTCAGACGAATTAGAACGAGAACCTCCGCGCCCCTCACGCAAAATTTCTGCAATTTTTTCTTCAATTGTAGATAATTCTTTTGGCGCAGAAATTTCAATATTATTTTCCTGACAAAATTTCTGCATTTTTTTTAACTCATCTTCACGTAGCAAAATTTCAAAAACTTCAAGTCCTTCATTTTGCTTTTGTTTTTTTAAATCATCCTCACGCTGCTTTTCCTGCTCTACTTCCGCTTGTTTAATCGCCTCTTTTCCCTTTTGCTCTTCAATAGCTTTTTCAATCATTTGCATCTGTTTTACAAAATCACGACTGCCTTCACTTTCGGAACTTTCTTCTTCACTGTTTTTATTTTTTAATTCTTCCAGCTTACTGCCGAGGAGTTTTATTGTGAGTTTGAAATGAGAAAGTTTCGAGGATAATTCGGGAGTTTTGGGCGGAGAAATTATCATAGAAGTTCTGAATTATTTAAGAAAAAAGTTTTTAGACCGCGATGCTAATTGCCATTAGCCTTGATTAACAAAAAAGTTGCCATTCGCCAATTTATTTTGTGGCAGTAATTGAGAAGCTAACTTCAACATCATCACTCACATTATTGGCTTTTTTAATGTCAGAATTTCCGACTGTGAAAACGCTGCGCTGAATATGTGTTTTGCCGGTGGCATTAGCTTTGGTGGCGCTATATTCGCTAAAAGTAAAATCCAACGAAATTGGGAAAGTTTTGCTTTTAATAGTTAATTCACCATCAGCGCGATAGGTTTTTTTATCTTTTAAAAGTACAAATTTAGCAGCGCTGAAAGTTGCTTTTGGGAAAGCTTTGGTAGAAAGCCATTCTGAACCTTGAATTGCGCTTTGCGCTTCAGTAAGTGAGATCACGATTGAAGAGGTTTCGATATCAATTACGACTTTGCTTTTAGCTAATTGATCTTTGTCAAAATTAATTTGACCGTCAAACTTTTTAAAATAACCAACAATATCACTTTTATCTTGCTGAACTTTAAAATTAAGTTTGCTTTGCGTTGGAATTATTTTCCAAGTCGGAACTTCTGCCGCGTGAACAGATGCAGAAAATAAAAGTGTGAAGGCGATTGTGAGAAATTTTTTCATAATAAGTTTTGGTTGTTTTAAAATTCTTTCTTAACTTCGGCTAAATCTTGCTGAAATTCTGCATTTTGCAAAAGCCCGCCCATTATTAGCAGAGCCATTTCTTTTCCGCCTTTTACATCACTTGGAAAATGCATTCCAACAATCACGCGATGCCAAGCGATTTTTTGAGCACGAGCGTAAAATTCGTCGCGTTTTTGTGGTAAAATTAATCCCATAACATGAGCTGTAGTAAAGCTTCCGCAAGTGTGACCGCTAGGATAAGCTGGGTTGGAATGCGCTTCCACCAAAGCTTTAACTCTTTTATCTACAAGATAAGGGCGTTTGGTATTCCAATATTTTTTAGCGCGATCATTCGCAATTTGCGAAGTTTCGGCGACGCGATCAAGTAAATTATAAAGATGAGGAAAACGCTCGCGGCTCATTTTTTCATCAACGTTTAAAACCAGTGTTTCCGGCGTGTAATGCACTTCTTTTTCAGCTTGAATAATTTCATTGGGATCAGGATTTTTTTGTAGTTCAATAATTTCAGCAATTTCCTTTTTTGATTCGGCGCTATCTTGCTTGTTTGAAGATGTAAGCAATGCTGGACTAATTGAATCGGCAGTAAAATAAGGTTTCGCTTGCGAATTTGCGACGAAAAGCAAAGTGGAGAAAAATATTAAAAATAGTTTTAAGTGTTTCATATTAGAAAATGATTAAAAGGAATAAGATCATGTGATTTAAGGTAATTATCCTAAGAGCCTGTCCTAAATCTTTTTTGTGAATCAAGGAATAATCACCTGATTTAATGATGTGGAAAAATAATATTACTAACTTTCCAACTCACGCCATATCTTGTAAGCACAATTATTACATCATCTTTGTCATTAACTTTTTTGGTAACATAAAATTTATTTAGAGAATCAAACTTATATTTTATTTTTATTTTGGCGTTTTTCTGCATTTGCGCGATTGTGTCAACTGTAGTTGCGGGCTTGCCATCGCTACTCAAATTTGCTTTCGGATTTTCACTTAAAAAAAGGGCAAAACTTTCCGGCGAAACCATGCCGTTAATCATGGCATCAAAAGCTTTGGACGCCATTGAAAGTGCAAAATCGCGCATTCTTTCATCAGAATATTGAGGGTTTTCTTTAATTCTTGCGGTGATCTGGTTTTCAAAAATAGATTGAAATTGGGATTTTAGATTTTGGTGCAAAAGTTCGTTATCAATATTTTTTTTCAATTTCTCAGCATCATGATTTTTAACGCTGGTTTTAATTGAATATATCGTGATTAGAGGCCCTGCTGCTGTGCCAAAGGCTAGAAAAAATATGATTACAGTGAAAAAAATTATTATGATTTTTTTATAATTTTTCATGAAATAGTTAGGGAATATTTGTTTAAATAAATTCTATCCAAAATTAGGAAAATTTTTGAAATTAAATCGTTTTCGCTGGTTTCTATGCCAAAGTAAAAATCTATTGATCGCATAGTCATGTTAAGCTTGTTGAATCAAGGAATAATCACCAAAATTTTTTAGAAATAACATCTAATTTTTTTCATTATTGCCGATAAGCTAAATTAGTTTTTTGTAAAAATTGTTCAGCTTTAGTAGAAACAGGACTATTGCTCGGTGTTATGTTTAAATCAAAATTTTGTTCTTTCTCGAATTTGAAAAATTCCTTCCTTTTTGTTTCATCTTTCGGGATCAAGTTGATCATCATTTCTAAATTTTTTCTATCAACGTTTCGGTTTACAACACTAAATTTCTCTTTTGCTCTTTTGGTATCGTATAATTCATCAATCGCATCTAATACCGACAGATCGCCCGAGGTTAATTTCAATTCTGTTAGGAATTGTTTATCTCTTATATCTTCATTGGAATTAAGAGCTGTTTTTAGTTTCTCAAAATTACAATTAGCAACTTTCTCCAAAGCTCTCAAAAGCTTTTTATTATTAAACCAATCTTTTGCTTGAAAGGTTTTGGCTTCCTTTGTTTTTTTTTCATTTTTCTTAGCGTTCTTATTGACCAGAGTAATGATTTTTCCAATGCTATCTGGTGATTTTTGGTTATAATTTTCTTTAGATAAAGGTTCTTTTTGTCTATCTCTTATATCTGTTTCTTTCAGAGCCGCCTTTTGAATTAGTTTATCCTTAGTTTTTTCAGTTATTGCTATTTTTTTACCTGGTAATTCATCAATCTCATTTAATACCGACAGATCGCCAAGGTTTAATTTAAGTTCTTTTATGAATTTATCCTTTTCTATATCTTTATTGGAATTAAGAGCTTCTTTTAAATCATTAAAATCACAATCAACAACTTTCTTCAAAGCCCCCAAAAGCTTCTGATTATTAAACCATTTTTTATTTCCACTGTTTTCAGATAAAAATGATTTTTTAAATTCAATTTTTGACATATCAAAATTTCTTTCGCCCTTGGTTCTTTCACTTTTTAAAAGTTCTAATATTGATCGTAATTTTGGTCTGTCAGGGTTTCCTTTTTCACCGGATTCATCTAAGGAGATAATTGTTGAACCTTCTGTCTCATTATCTGAAGCTTTTACATTTTTTTCATATGGCGGTACTTTTTTTTGTATTGGAGGCGGTCTTCTTCCATCTGTTTCAGCTACTATTCCATCTACTAATGCAGTTTGAGATAAAGAATTATGATTAGTATTTTCATCTGATTGTTTTTTATGCAGAAAGTTTGATAAACTTTCACTCAAAAGAGAAAGAATCTGACCAAAGTCACAAATTTCTTCTAAGTCTCGATCTTCATTTGTGGTTTCTACTTTTATATCGCTAAATAAATCAGAACTATATAATAAATCAGAACTTGATTTTTTCACGATCTGAAGAAAGTCGTCAATATTTTTATTGAGATCTGTAACAATAGGTGCTGTATCTTCTGAAGATGCAATGGTCAAATTTTTAAAGGCTTCTTCAAGTTTTTTAATTGCTATTGTTGTGATGGCGAAATTTATTATGTCATCGCTTTCTTTAGAAAATTTTTGATCGAAGCTGAGATATTCTTGAAAGAATAATGAAGAAGTTGTTTCACCTAATAGGTTTATTGTTTTTTTTATTGTTTTTTCAGATTTAGTAGGATTTTCTGCTAGAAGTTTTATAGCATCAGAAATTTCTTCTATTTTAGTAGCAAAATTATCATCAAGGATAAGATATTGCGCTGCTATTTTGTTAATAGCATTTAATGCACCAGATAAATCGGACAATGACATTGATTCACGATAAGGATCAATATTGGGATGAGTAAGTGGGTAATCTTGTAATACATCTTTATCTTTTTTAGTATTGATTAGATTTAATAATCTTTTTTCAACAGATTTAGCAGCTTTGATTAAAATTCCTTCCATGATTTCCTGTTCAGAAGCTTCATCTAAAGAAGATTTTAGAAAATCTACGAGCCCTGAAAGATCTTGTTTTGAATCAATTTCACTGAAAGCTATTTTACGATCTTTATTTTTTCTTTCAATAAAATCAAAAACTGCAATTTTTAATATTTTAAGTTTTTGTATATTAATTATTGTTCTATTCTCAATATCTGATATAACTAATGGTGAACTGGAAACCAGTTTATAATTGGAAAGATTAGATAATTCTACTCTTTCCAATTCTAATTTTCCTGATTCTTTCGAAGAAGAATCGGGTCTTTTAAAAATTTCTGTAAATTCTTTACAAGTTTCTTTCAAATATTGTTCTTCACTAAAAGAAGGATAAATTGTTTTTACTTCTACTGTTTTCTCTTCTAATTCTACAGATGTTTCTGCAATAGTAAATTGCAGCGACTCATCTGAATTTTGAGAAGTATTTGGCACAGCTTTAATAGAAGAAAGTTTCGCAGTATGATCATTTTTCCCATCAAATAAATATTCAGAATCTTGTACATCATGAGCATAAATTGATTCGAATATTACTGCTTTATCTACTGTTTTTTTCATTATTTCGAGTAACTTCATTAATTTTTTGTAAAAATGATTGAGCTTTGGTAGCACTAGCACTGATGTCCGGTGTTATGTTTAAATCAAAATTTTGTTCTTTCTCGAATTTGAAAAATTCCTTCCTTTTTGTTTCATCTTTCGGGATCAAGTTGATCATCATTTCTAAATTTTTTCTATCAACGTTTCGGTTTTCAACACTAAATTTCTCTTTTGCTCTTTTGGTATCGTGTAATTCATCAATCGCATCTAATACCGACAGATCGCCCGAGGTTAATTTCAATTCTGTTAGGAATTGTTTATCTCTTATATCTTCATTGGAATTAAGAGCTGTTTTTAGTTCATCAAAATCACAATTAGCAACTTTCTCCAAAGCTCTCAAAAGCTTCTTATTATTAAACCAATCTTTTGCTTGAAAGGTTTCGGTTTTTTCTTCATCTTTTTTAGCGTTCTCATTGACCAGAGTAATGATTTTTTGAACTTCTTTTTCTATTTCAGTTTTATTTTTTTTTGCTTCAACAAAATTTACAGATAATGCACTAATCATCTTTTCCATATTATCTTGAATGATCTTAAGGATATCATGCGCAGATATTTTTTCTGAAGATTCTGATTTTATTTCATCTGCAAGAAAATCTGATTTAGATATAATTTTATCAGAAGAATTTGAAGTAGTATCAATTTTATCAATTAAAGTAATTGTCGTATCTAATAAATAGTCTGCATTAATTAATTGACTACTTAACGGCTCATGAGTTTCATTTGATGGCTCTTCTGATTCCGGACCTTCTAATTCCGAATCTTCTGATTCCACGAATTTCGAATTAGGTTCCCAATCAATATGATTAATATGATCATTTCTTTTTGTTAAATCATTAGTTAATATAGTACGACGAATCTGATTTCCAAGATTCTTTATATTTCCCGTAAATTCGGTAATCTCCTCAGGACTTAAAGTGGAGTTTATTTCTTCTGGCTTATAATTCGAAAGATTTTCAACTTTTTTTAAAAGTTCTTTTAAAGGTACATCTAAATTTTGATCAAATTCTTGATTTCGATCGAAAAGTATTGATATCAGAAGAGCTTCTAATTTTTTTATTTGCAAACTAATGCTCGTAATTAGATTACTCATTGATGAATTATTTTCGTTTGTTTTTTCTTCATCTTCCTTAGCTTGATCATTGACCAGAGTAATGATAACTTCAATATTTAGTTCTTTTTTAAGCTCTGCAATACAAGCATCATCTATCTTTTTTTTAAGCTCTGCAATAAGAGTATCGCCATCTTTTATTTCTTCGGTTTGTTCGTGCATGATTTCTAGAAGCTCTCCGAAATTGGACTGAATATTCTCAAAATTCTGAGTTAAGAATTTAATTGCTGAAAGAAAAATTTTCCCATTTTCTGGATTTTCAGCTTTATCTGTTTCAAAACATTCTTGTGAAATCGCTTCAAATTGTTCTTCGAGAAGAGAGAGACTGATATCATTTTTGAGAGAATCTAAGCTGAGATAATCTACAGGTGATTTTTTTTCACTTTTAAAAGAGTTTAATTCATAATTTACAATTCGATACCTCTCCTCGACAAGTTTTTTAAGATCTCCAAATTCTGGAAAAGCGATTGATAAATCACCGTTTTGAACGGAAGATGGTTTTTTTAAGGAAGCATTTACACCGTCTTCGTTTTTATTTCCGAGTTTTACAAGTTTTAAACGATTAGAAACTTTATGTTTTTTAATTTCAGGTACAATACCAGCATTATATGCTTCAAGTTCAAGTGCTGCAATAAGAGCATCATTATTTTCTATTTTTTTGGTTTGTTTTCGTATGATTTCAAGAAGCCTTATGAAATCGGGATAACTCTTCTTAAGACTTTCATTTAAGCATATAATTTCATTTAAGCATATAATTTCTGAACGAAAAATTTCCCCATTTTCTGGATTTTCAGCTTCATCTGTTTTTGAATCTTCTTCTGAAATATTGATAAATTCTTTTTCTAATTTATCGAATTCTTCATAAAAATCTTTAATAAGTGTCTGCTCAGGACTTTCAAAAGAATTTTGAGCTTGTAAATCTTCTTCTTCTTTTTCTAGCAAAAATTCAAGCTCTTTTTGTTTGAGAGAAGTTAATTCATCATTTACCATTTTATCCATCTCCTCAACAACTTTTTTAAGATCTGCAAATGCTGAATGAAAGGTTGATAAATAATCTTTTTGAATGGAAGGTCCTTGAGAGGATTTTAATGCTACAATTTTAGGTTGTTCTTCTGAAGCAACTACAGGTTTTTTTCCCCGTCTACGCCTTAGACTATACCTTATATCAATATCATCTTCAGATGAAGAAATAGAATTTCTACGTTCTTCAAATTTTTTTCTACGTTCTAATCGGGGTAATTGGAAAGTTTTTCTTTCATCCTCAGAATATAATTGAAGTGATTTTAATCTACTTGGTATTCGAATCTTTTTTGTTTCTATTTCAGAAGGACTTGCATCATCAAAATCTGAGATATCTATAGCTTTTAAAGAATCTGATTCAGAATCTGAACAATATTTGTCTCTTGTATCTTTTTTACTCATTACTCACTACAAAATACCAAAATTAAGTTTTTATAAAAAACACTCGAAAGTGCCATCGCTTACGAAGTGAAATTTTTAAAAAATTTCTATTATCTTTTTTTACCAGAAATTGATTAGTTATCTTCCGTAATAATTTCTACGGCTTAAAACTCAAAATTTTCTTCTCACAAATTTTCTTGGTAATTTTAGAAAGTTTTTCCACTTCATTGGTTAAAATATCTAAATCTTCTTTCGAAATTTTATGCTTCGGATCATATCTGCCGCCAATATAAGCATATTCCAGCAAATTAAACCGCGCTTGTTCGGCGGGAGTTCTCTGCGGAAATAGAATTGCCAATTCGCCGTGAAATTCGATTGCCATTCGCGCCAAAGTTTTTAGGTGATGTTCGTTTGGGTTGTAGTTAGAAAAAACCAGTAAAATTGCTTTATAGCACGATTCAGCAATTTGATGAAGCTGAAAAGAAGCGCTTTCTAAGCGACCTTTTTTTAGTAAAACCCGAAAAGTTTCAACAAAATCTTTGGACCTTCCAAACCAATAATCGAAATGCTCTTGGGCGATTCTTTGCTGTTCCCAGATTTTTAATTTACGTTTAATTGCTAATTTATGATTTTTGGCATCAAAAAGCATAATGCCTTCTTTTTCAATGTCACTGTAAAGATAATGCGCTTCGGCGAGATTTTTATTTAAAGTTTCAATATCAATTGCGCTAACTCTTGCTTCGGCGCTTAAATTTAATTTTTCAGCCTCATTCCAATTGTAAAAATCACCGATTGAATCTTCTTCGTTAGTTACAACTAAAATATCATAATCAGAAATATGACCGGATTTTTGATCGGGTTTTAAATCTTTAGCTTCTTTAAAAGTGCCGCGGGCGTAAGAGCCGTATAAAATAATTTTTTCTATATCAGTGCAGGATTTGCGGATTGTTGAAACCAATTTTCTTATTTCAGCCTGTTTTTTTTCAGGAAGATGAGTCAGAGAATGTTTCATTTGTAGTTATTGCGTTGAAAATTTTTTTAAGTGCAGATTTTACTTAGCATAAAACTTAGAATATTGCGATGCAAGTTCTCCAGCATTGAAATTAAGAGTGACGTTTAAGTTTTTTGTGACTCCATGCCAATTAAGGCGCTGTCGCGTAAATCAAGTTTTTCTAAGAAATTTTTGTGATTCTAAATTTTTTGAAAGGTAAGCGTACCCGGATGTACGTGCGTTTCAAAAAATTTAGAATTGCGAAAAGTTCGACGAAAAAGTTGATTTGCGACAGCGCCATTAACTAATTTTTAAATAACTTAAAATTTTATCAAAAATGACCATCATCAAATCAATTTTTTTAATTTTGCTAATTACAGCCAAATCAAGTTTCGCCGGTGATTTCGATAATTTAGAAGTTATTGGAAAAACGCCGCTTAGTTTTCTTGGATTTAAGCTTTATGATATCGAATTAAGAGGCGAAAGCTCTGAATTTTCTTATGACCAAAAGTTGGCAATCAGAATTATTTATAATAAAAATTTTTCCAAAGAAGAGTTAATAAACACTTCAATTGATGAAATTTGCCGCATAAACTCACTTAAAAAAGAAGATGTTGAAATGATTTACAGAAAAAATTTCGCAAAGCTTTTTGTCGATGTAAAAAAAGGTGATACAAAAATTGCAATTTTTAATCCTAAATTTGGTTTAGAATTTTATTATAACGATCAATTAACTGGCAAAATAAATGATGTGGTTTTTGCTAGAAGGTTTATTGATATTTGGTTAAGCGACAAAGCCCGTTTTAAAAAAGTGCGCGATATTTTAATTGGAATAAAATGAGAAAAATTTCTTACTCGCTGCTGGCTTTTCCGCTTTCTTGCTTAGGCATTCCGCTTTACATTCATCTAGCTTCTTTTTACTTCAATAATTACCAAATTTCACTGGGTTTAATTGGGCTTGTAATTTTTATTTGTCGAACTTTCGATTGTTTTTTTGATCCTTTATCGGGTTTTATTTCTGATCGTTTAATTTCAAAAAAAGTAAAACGCGTTAATATAATTCTCATCTTTACGGTTCCGCTTTTTATCAATTTTTACTTTTTGTTTAATCCATTTTATCAAGATCAAAATCACCTTATTTATTGGCTTAGTGGAAATTTGTTGCTGCTTTATTTTTCTTTGAGTTTTGTTACTGTTAATTACGAAACTATGGTTTCTGAAATTGCAGAAAAACAAAATGAATTTATTGCAGCGCGTGAATTGGCGCAGATTCTGGGCATTTTAATAATTTCAGTTTTGCCAACATTTATTTCTAAAAAATATCATCTTTCTTACGACCAATCTTTGAGTTATTTGTGGATTTTTATTTTGCCGTTTTTTGTTTTGGCAAATTTTTTACTATATAAAAATTTTATAAATCTTGAAATTTCGAAAACTCGCACTTTGAAATTTTCTCTAAATTTCACCAAGTTTAAAAAACTATTTTTCGTTTATTTTCTTAACTCAGTTGCGATAGCAATTCCGGCGGTATCAATCAGATTTTATGTTGATGAGCATTTAAAAGTTCCCGACTTAAATGGATATTTTTTGGGATTATATTTTTTATCAGCAGCAATTTCGGTTATTATTTGGTCTAAAATAATCAATAAAATCGGTGCCAAAAAAGCTTGGCAAAGAGCTATTTTATTAAGTGTAATGATTTTCATTTTTGCAACTTTTATAGATGGGAAAAACTATTATTTATTTTTTGCAATTTGTCTTTTAGCTGGCTTTTCTGTGGGTTGTGATTTAACTGCTCCGCAAGTTATTTTAGTTGATAAATTAACGAATGAAGAAAACAAAACTTCCTACTTTGCGGTTTTTAGTTTGATAACTAAAATTTCTCTAGCCTTTGCGACATTTTTGGTGTTAAACTTAATTAATAGAAATGGTGTAATAAATTACGTTGCAATTCCTTACGTTTACGCGCTTTTGCCGTGTTTTCTTAAAATTTTAACCGCGTTTTTTGTGAGAAAAATATGAAAAAAATCTTAACCATAATTTGTCTTATGTCCTTATTTTCTTGTTCAATTAAAGATCCAAAATTTTATCAAAATAATTCACCCAAATTCGATGTTCGTAAATATTTTAACGGCAAATTAGAAGCCTACGGAGTTGTTAAAGATTGGCGCGGCAAAGTTAATCGCCGTTTTAATGCAACTATGGAAGGAAAGTGGCAAGGCGAAGAAGGAATTTTAGAAGAGCAATTTATTTTTGATGATGGCGAAAAACAAAGTAGAACTTGGAAAATCAAGCTTTCAGATGACAATAATTTCACAGCAAGCGCTGGCGATGTTGTTGGCAAGGCTACCGGAAAACAATATGGCAACACTCTTAAAATGGATTATGTTTTAAGAACGCCAGTTGGCGAAAAAACTTATGATCTCACGATTGAAGATTGGATTTATTTAATTGATGAGAAGCACGCGATTAATGAATCTAAAATCAAAAAATTTGGCATAACTGTTGGTTATTTAACTCTTGGTTTTAACAAATTGTGAAAAATATAGTAATCATCGGCGCAAGCCACGGAATTGGCAAAGCACTGGCTTTTGAATTTTCTAAAGAAAATGCCAATTTATTTTTAGCAGCTCGTGATTTTAATGCTTTAACCACAATAAAACACGAGCTTGAAGACAAAGCTCAAATTTTTGCTCTTGATGTTGTTGATGAAAATAATGTTAGAAAATTTTTAGAAAATATTTCTCAAATTGATCTTTTTATCTATTGCGCTGGAACCTACAAACCAATGCCTTCTTATGAAATTGATTTGGCGGAAGCAAAAAAAATAAATGACGTAAATTTCGTCGGCGCACTTAATTGTTTGGATGTGGTGATCAAAAAAATGGTGGAGAAAAAATCGGGTCATATTGCTTTGGTGGCAAGCGTTGCCGGTTATGTTGGTCTTCCTAAATCTTTGGCTTATGGCGCTTCAAAAGCGGCATTAATAAATTTAGCCGAAACTCTTTACGCAGAATTATCGCATTTCAACATTGATGTTTCGGTTATAAATCCGGGTTTTGTAAAAACGCGCCTTACCGATTTAAATAAATTCAAAATGCCGGCAATGATTGGTGCAGAAGAAGCGGCGCAAATAATTGTTAGAGAATTAAAAACTAAAAAATTTGAAATTCACTTCCCCAAAAAATTTACCATTTGGCTAAAAATTCTAAAAATTTTGCCTTATAGTTTGATATTTTTCCTGACTAAAAGAATCGAAAAATAATGCAAAAAACTCTTCACTTCATTTTTGGTGATCAGCTTTCTTTGAGTCTTTCAAGCCTTCGCCATTTTGATAAAAATCGCGATGTGATTTTGATGTGTGAAGTTGCGAAAGAGGCGAGTTATGTTTGGCATCATCCTAAAAAAATTGCATTGATTTTTTCGTCAATGCGGCATTTTGCTTTAGAACTTCAAGGCTTGGGATATGAAGTTGATTACATAAAACTTGATGACGAAAAAAATAGCGGCTCTTTTGATGGCGAGTTGCAAAGAGCAATTTTAAGACATAATCCACAAAAAATAATTATTACAGAACCAAGCGAATATAGAGTTTTAGATCAGGTTTTGAAGTGGCAGGAATTACACAAAATTCCTGTAGAAATTTTTGATGATGAAAGATTTTTATGTTCAAAAATTGAATTTAGAAAATGGGCAAAAAATAAAAAAGAATTGCGCCTAGAATTTTTTTATCGCGAGATGCGTAAAAAATATAAAATTCTTGTCGATGCAGATTTAAAGCCGCTCGAAGGCAAGTGGAATTTTGATACTGAAAATCGAAAAACACCAAAATTGGGCATGAAATCGCCCAAAAGAATTTCTCACAAAAAAGATAATATAACTTTAGAAGTTATTGATTTAGTGGCAAAAAAATTTCCCGAAAATTTTGGTAATTTATTGCCGTTTCATTTTGCCATAACTCGCAGAGAAGCTTTAATAGAGGCGCAACATTTTATTGATGAATTGCTTCCAAATTTTGGCGATTATCAAGATGCGATGGTTACAGATGAATCATATCTTTATCACTCACTACTTTCGTGCTACATCAATATTGGCTTACTCGATCCGCTTGAAATTTGCAAAATGGCAGAAAGCTCTTATCACCAAGGAAAAGCGCCAATCAACGCTGTCGAAGGTTTTATTCGCCAAATTTTAGGTTGGAGAGAATATGTGCGCGGTATTTATTGGCTTTATATGCCGCAATATTTGGAGAATAATTTTTTTAATGCAACGCGCGCTTTGCCCGAATTTTATTGGGGCAAAAAAACTGAGATGTTTTGTTTAAAAGAAGTTGTCAATCAAACCAGAATTCACAGCTATTCTCATCATATTCAACGTTTGATGATTACTGGAAACTTTGCTTTACTTGCAGGATTAAATCCCAAAAAAGTTCATGAATGGTATTTAGCGGTTTACGCTGATGCTTTTGATTGGGTAGAAGTTCCAAACACAATTGGAATGGCGCTTCATGCTGATGGTGGAATTATGGCTACCAAGCCTTACGCAGCAAGTGCGAGATATATTTCTAAAATGAGCAATTTTTGCAAATCATGCAAATTTGATCCTGACGAAATAATTGGTGAAAATGCTTGTCCGTTTAATTCGCTTTATTGGAATTTTATGAAGCAAAATGAAAGCAAGTTAAAATCAAACCAGCGCTTGAAGTTCGTTTATCCAACTTGGTATAAAATGAAGGAAGAAAAGAGAGAAGAAATTTTAAAAACTGCAAAAAAATATTTAGAAAAGTTAGAAAATAACCAATTATGAAAAAACAAAAAATAGCAATTATAGGTTCTGGAATATCTGGAATGGCGTCTTCGTGGCTTTTAAACAAAGAACATGAAATCGATCTTTACGAGAAAAATAATTATATTGGCGGCCATTCAAACACTGTAGAAATTGATTATAACGGCAAAAAAATTGCTGTTGATACCGGTTTTATTGTTTTTAATCATCAAACTTATCCTAATTTAAAAGCACTGTTTGAGCTACTTGGCGTTGAAACTAAGAAAAGTAATATGTCATTTTCTGCTTCAATTGATGAAGGAAAAATTGAATATTCTGGGCAAAATTTGGCGAGCGTTTTTTGTCAAAAGAAAAATATCTTTAATTGGAAATTTCTCTTGATGATTAGAGACATTTTAAAATTTAATAAAAATGCTGCTGAAATATTGGAAAGCGATGAAAACCCAACGCTGGAGCAGTTTCTCGATGATTTAAAAATGGGTAGTTATTTCAAGAAATTTTATTTACTTCCAATGTCGGCGGCAATTTGGAGTTGTCCTTTAGAAGTGATAAAAAACTATCCTGCTAAAAGTTTGGTGCGCTTTTTTTTAAATCACGGATTGCTTCAAGTAACTAATCAATGTCAATGGTACACGGTTGAAGGCGGTTCCAAGGAATATGTAAAATTATTATGCCAAGATTTTAAAGAGCGAATTTTTCTTAATTCAAAAATTGAAAAAATAACAAAATTAGCCGATGGAAAATTAGAAGTTGCGGGGAGAATTTATGACAAAGTTGTGCTTGCTTGCCATTCAAATCAAGCCTTGAAAATGATTGAAGATTTTGGCGATGAAGCAAAAAATTTACTCAAAAAAATTCAATATCAAAAAAATATTGCCACTTTGCATTATGATGAAAATTTAATGCCAAAAAATAAAAAAGCTTGGGCGAGTTGGAATTATTTAAAAACTTGCAAAGACCAGAAAAATCAAGGTTTGGCACTAACTTATTGGATGAATCTTTTGCAAGGAATTGATAATAATTACCCACTTTTTGTAAGTCTAAATTCAAGCCATAAAATTGACCCAAAAAAAATATTCGCTGAATTTGAATATGAACATCCAATTTTTGACGATGAAGCGCTCAAAGCGCAAAAGCAATTTGAAGAAATTCAGGGATTAGAAAATTTATATTTTTGCGGCGCTTATCTTCGTTATGGATTTCATGAAGACGGGCTTTTATCAGCGATTAATCTTGTAAAAAAACTAAACGTTCAAATTCCTTGGGAATAAATCCCAAGACAAGTCTTCGCTGGATAACGTGATTACAAATCCCGTCCTGTTTGGGGTTTTTTTTGTAACAAAGGAAATTTAGGTTAGAAAATTATAATCAGTATATCCTTTTTCTGCGCCGCCATAAAAAGTTGCGCGATCATATTTGTTCAATTCTTTTTCCTCTTTAACCCTTCTTACTAAATCAGGATTGGAAATATAAAGACGACCAAAAGCTACCGCATCGGAAAGTCCTGATTCTACTGCTTCTTTCGCAGTTTCTGCTGAGTAACCGCCGGCAGAAATTAGAACTCCTTTAAATGATTTTCTAAAAATTTCTGCTATATTAGCTGCCTCTTTATTTATATTATCATCACCGCCAGCATTTGTAGCTCTAGGTTCAATCAGATGAACATAAGCAATTTTTCTTTTTTCTAATTCTTCTAAAACATAAGTAAAAAGCGCAATCGGATTAGAATCTTTCATATCATTAAAAGTTCCGAAAGGCGAAAGGCGAACTCCAACTCTGCCTGCGCTCCAAACCGAAATTGCTTCATCAACAACTTCTAACAACAATCTGGCGCGGTTTTCAATTGCGCCGCCGTAATTGTCGGTTCTAGTGTTTGAGCCATCTTGTAAAAACTGATCTAGCAAATATCCATTGGCGCCATGCACTTCAACTCCGTCAAATCCAGCTTCTTTGGCATTTTTGGCTCCTTGTTTAAACTCTTCAATAATTGTTGGAATTTCAGAATTTTCCAAAGCACGAGGCGTTTCAAAAGCAACTTGTTTCCAATCTTTAGAATAGGTTCCGCCACTTGGTTTGATTGCTGAAGGAGCGATTGGTAATTCATTATTGGGCTGATGTGATTTGTGTGAAATTCTGCCAACATGCCATAATTGTAAAAATATTTTACCTTCTTTTTCGTGAACTGCATTTGTGACTAATTTCCAGCCATTAACTTGATTAGCACTATAAATTCCGGGAGTTGCGGGATAGCCTTGTCCTGTTTGCGAAACCTGCGTTGCTTCAGAAATTATTAAGCCAGCAGTTGCGCGTTGTGAATAATATTTAGCATTTAATTCATGAGGAATATTGCCCGGTTGTTGACTTCTCATTCTGGTAAGCGGAGCCATTATAAAACGATTTTTTAAAGTTAAATCGCCGATTTTTAGAGAGTCAAAAATAGTTGTCATAAATGTTAATTTTGGTTTATTGTTGGTTAAAAAATACAGTCTATTTCGATATAGCAATTAATTAAAAATTATGACCAGAGAAATTTTTACGAGCAAAAATAAAAATCTTAATTAGATTCAAAGTTTAATTATCCTTTCTGATGTAATTGGAGCCATTAATCATTACAATCAGCCTAAATCAAGCTATTCTAAAGCCTTTGTAAAATGACAGATCATAAATTTTGTAAAGCAAAAGTTTTTCACGCGCGAAATTTTCCTAAGAAAAATTCCTTTTTATACAAAGTTTATTATTTGCTGCTAGACATCAATGAACTTCCTATAAAATCGCGTTTTTTGTCGTTTGAGAAATTCAATTTATTTTCTTTTTACAAAAAAGATCATTGCAAAAATGATGGCAAAAAAGATTTAAAAAACTGGATTGAAAATATTTTAACAAAAGAAAATATAAAAGCTTGCCAGATCATGTTGCTCACGCAGCCACGAGTTTTGGGATATGTTTTTAATCCCGTAAGTTTATGGTTTTGTTTGAATGAAAAAAAACAATTAATTGCGGTGTTAGCAGAGGTAAATAACACTTTTGGTGAATCTCATTCTTACCTAATTTATAATCACGATTATTCTGTTATAAAAAGTAACCAAGAACATTTTGCTAAAAAAGAATTTCATGTTTCTCCTTTTTTCACAAGAGAAGGAAAATATTGTTTTAAATTTGATTACAATCCTCAAAAAATTAAGGTTTTTATTGATTATTTTTCTGAAGATAAATTAATGCTACAAACCAGCTTGAATGTTGATTGCAAAACATTTAGCGATTGGCAATTAATAAAAGCATTTTTTGCAATTCCGTTTTTAACTTTAAAGGTTATAACCTTAATTCATTACCAAGCGCTAAAAATTGTTTTCAAAGGTATAAAATACATAAAAAAACCAGCGCCCTTATCAAATAAAATTACCAAAATTTTTAATGAATAACTTACAACCTTTTTTTGCCGCACTGGAAAAAATAACTTTCGGTGCGATTGAAATTGAATTACCCAATGGCGAGATAAAAAAATTTACTTCAAATATTGCAACTCCTAATGCTCATATAAAAATTAAAAATATCGCAATGATTGATGAATGCCTGATTGGTGGCGATGTAGCATTTGGTGAGTCTTTTATAAATGACGAATGGGAAAGCAATAATTTGCCTGATTTATTATTGTTTCTAGTTCTTAATTCTTCTGTTTTAGAGCAATTTTTTCATGCTCATAAACTTAGAATGTTTTTTCTTTATCTTCAGGCTTTGTTTCGCAAAAACACTCACAATGGCAGCAAAAAAAATATCCAATATCATTACGATTTGGGAAATGATTTTTACCAATTGTGGCTTGATAAAACCATGACCTATTCAAGTGCTTTATTTGGCGATGAAAAAGTTGATTTAGCTGCTGCACAAAAAAACAAATATCAAAGAATTTTGTCAAAATTAAATGATAAAAAAAATATTTTAGAAATTGGTTGCGGTTGGGGAGGTTTCGCCAAAGAAGCGATTTTGCAGGGTTATGATGTTACTGGTTTAACTTTGTCAAAAGAGCAAAAAAAATATGCTGATAGTCTGGGTTTAAAAAATTTTACAATCAAACTTCAGGATTACCGTAAGGAAAAAATCAAATATGATAATATTGTTTCAATTGAAATGTTTGAAGCGGTTGGAAGGCAATATTGGGATACTTATTTTAAAACGATTAAAAACTGTTTAAACAAAGATGGAAAAGCAATTATCCAAACCATCACAATTGATGATGAAGTTGCTTTAGGATATAAAAAACGAGTTGATTTTATTCAAAAACATATTTTTCCGGGCGGTGTTTTGCCTTCAAAATCAGAATTTATAAATCTCGCCAAAGCAAATGATTTAAAGGTTGTAGAGGCTTTTGATTTTGGATATGACTATCAAAAAACTCTTATTAATTGGTTGGATGATTTTAATAAAGTAAAAGAAAAAGTTATAAATTTGGGTTTCGATGAAAAATTTATTCGTAAGTGGCAATTTTATTTAGCCTACTGCGCAGCTGGTTTTGGCGCAAAAAGAACGAGTGTAGTGCAGTTTGAGATAACTTTATAAAACCTTGTTATTTTAATTTAGAAATACCGCCATTTTATAGTCAGCTAAAGCGCTTTGATATTTTTCATGCATTTCAATCACTGCCGATTTTGAAGCAGCGGTGTCTTGTTCGCGCAAATTTACCAAAAAGAAATTACTGGCACCGTGCTTGAATTTTTCTCGTTCAGAATTTTCAAGTAAATCAGCCAACTCAGCTTCTTGCGAAAGATTATAATACATTTCAACAATGCTGCTGATTTGAATTTTAATTTGTTCAAGTTCGGCTTTAATTTTTTCTCCCAAAAGTTGCTCCTCATATTTCAAAGATTTTAACTTTGATTCATATTCAGAAGTTTTCCCGCGAGCTTCGCGCTGTTGCAGTGGAATTGAAAAATCCAAACCAACATAATTATTGGCTTGAGACCTTGAAGTTGAGCCATTTCCTAAATCTTTTGAAGCCCCTAAATCAACATCCAACTGAGGTTTAAAAAGATTTTGCGCATATTTTAACTGGCTGAAATTTTGTTCTTTTTGAATTTTTAAAATTCTTAATTCTGGTCGGTTTGAAAGCGCTGTTTCTAAGTCGCGAACATTTTGAGAATTTTCAATTTCATGAAGTGAAAAATGAATTTCTGGAACCTGATTTGGTTTTGGAACAATTGGAGCGCCATTTTCACCGCGCCAAAAAAGCGAAAGATAAATTGCTGAATTTTCAAAATCTTGGCGCGCTTTTGCCAAAGCGCTTTTGCGGCGTAAAATATTTTTCTTATTTTCAGCTACAATAATTTGCGCCACATCACCTTTCTTTAATTTTTCCTCAAGTTGACTCTGACGTTTTAGTGAAAGCTGGTAAAGATCTTCATAAATGTGAAAAACTTTTGCTGCAGAAATCCATTTCCAATAAGCTTTTGTTGCGTCGCGTTCGATTTCTTTTTTAATTGTTTCAAGCTGAATTTGACTCTCCAAAATTCCAAGATTTGCCAAGATTAAACCAAGTCGGTTTTGATCAATTGAACTATTTTTTAGCAAAGAAAATTTGGCTCCGGCGCGATATTCGCCACTTTCATTGGTGATTGATCCTCCTTCATAATCAGCAAAACTGCCAAAAGATTTGCGATAGCCGCCATAAACTTTTGCGCCCATAAAACCCAATTCTTTTTCCAGTAAAGTATCGATGGTTTTTCCGTCATAAAAACCGCGACTTTTGTCGGTGTAATTTTGTTTTAACTTGATGTCAAAAAAACCAAGAGATCCCAATGCCGTTCCTTCTGCGGCACTTACTTTTTCATAATAAGATAAAATCTGCGGATAATTTCTATTTGCCGAAGATGTAACTTCATGATGTAGCAGCTTTTTTTCGGTGGAAGCTTCGGCAAGTTCAAGAAATCCAAAATTTAAAAATAATATTGTAGAAATTAATCCAATTCGATTTTTCATTTAACGATTTTATTTAATTCTTCTTTTGTTTGAGCGGCTTTTAGCTCGCTATCAAAACTTGGAGGAAAGCTATTTAGTTGGCGCCAAAACTCGTAACCTAAGCTAACATTATTCAGCAAAATCCAAGCCTGCGCTTTGGCACCATGTCTTAAAAATCTTTCATCGGGCCATTTCTCATCTTTGTCTTTTTTTACGATTACGCGAAACTTTCCATTTTCAGAAATTGAAGAATCAACTGAAGAAACCACGCCGCCAAAGGTTCCAACCGCAATCGAAGGCCAGCCACTAAATTGAATAATTGGCCAACCTTCAAATTGCAGACGCACTTTTCTTCCTTCAATCACCAAAGGAATGTCATTTCCACTTACATAAATTTCGACTGCCGGATCGCTTAAATTTGGTGCAAATGTTGCAAGTTTATCGCCTAAATGAACAACTGTCGCAGCGTCGCCCGCTAAAACTTTTAAAATCACGCCGTCTTTTGGAGCATAAATTATTTGATTTTCTTGGCGCGAAAGTTTGGTTTCTGATTCTGCCAATTCTGAAGCGGCAGATTCTTCTGCGGCTAAAAGTTTTTTATATTCAATTTTCGCTTCCTCAAAATCTCGGCGCGAACTTAAGCCTTTATTAAAAAGATCTTCTTGGCGTTGATAGTTTATTTTAGAGGTTTGAGAGGCAATTTGACTTACTTGAAATTTACGTTTTTTGGCGTCGCGTTCCGATTTTATTCGCTCTAAAATCAGCGGATCATTATCAATAATTTCAACTAATTTATCATCTTTCTTAACCGCCGATCCATCTTTCACATACCATTTTTTGATTCGACCATTAATCGATGCGCTAATATTTTGAGCGCGGTGGTTTGGATCAGTTGCAATAATATTTCCAAAGCCTTTCGAGGTTTGCTGCCAAGGTGTTAGAAGTAAAATTAGAATCGCTAAACTTAAAAAAGTTAAAATGATTTTTGGTAAAACTTTTAAAGGTTTAGGAGTGTTGATATTGTTGAAATTTGTGAATGGCTCGAAATCTTTTTTCTCAATAGAAAAATTATAAAATTTTGATAATTTTTGACAGGAAGCGGTGAGGTCGTAAAAATTTTCTAAATCGCGACCAAGCTGAGAAAAATTGTAAAGCAAAGCTGATAAAATTAATTCTGCCGCAACCAATTGACCAATTGTTAATTGACCTTTCAAAACTAGCCAGCCGCCAATTACCAGAAGCAAAACATTGGAAATTGCATAAAGCGCAAGCAATAAAATCACTTGAGAAAATAAACTTCTGAAGCGCGATTTGCGGTCTTTTAAATAATCTCCCGTGAGAGAATTAATTTTTTGCTCAACATCAAAATTGGTAAAATTATTGCTTTCTTCAATCTCTTCAAAACATCTAACAATATCATATTTTGCCTGACTCTTAGACAAAGAACTAGCAACAGCTTGTTTGTAAAAACGTGACCAAATTAACCACAAAGAAATTACAATCGCTAAGCTAAAAAGGAAAAATACTGGATGATAAAAACTAACCACAATCAAACCAACTGTGCCTTGTAAAATTGTGGAAAATGTTTTTGTTAAAAATTTGGGAATGGTTTTCTGAATTGTAATTGTTTCAAAAAAACGATTCACAATTTCTCTTTTTTCCGAGTTTTGTTGTTTTGATTTTAACAGTAAAATCGTTACTTCAGAAGTGATTCGGGCAAAAAATCTGGACTGAAAAATTTCGGTAACAAAAAATTGCAGAGCGTTTAAAGCGACCCAAAAAATCAGTAAAATTAATAGCACGCTGCCCAAAACAAAAGTCGGGCGCATCAGCGCTGTAAATGAAACGGAGTTGATTAAAAATTGTACTGAAAGCGGAACTGCAAGTGAAAGAAAACTGATCGCAAGTCCGTAAATTGCGCTCATCCAAAAAAATGAAATTTCAGTAAAAAGAATTTTTTTTAGAAAAGAAGAAATTCTTAGATTCTCAGTTTTTTCATTACTAAATTTAGTCATTTTGCTTTATTCATTATTGATATTCTTGCCAAATTAAATTTTGTTGAAGCAAATAAACCTTACTGCTTTTTGGATCTAAGCAAAAAAGATGAACCCAGCCATTGCCAAAAAGTTTTTGTAAAATTTGGTTTTTATGAATCACTTTATCGATAATATTTGTTGGAGCGTGAACGAATGTCGTCAATCTTAGAGGCTGATGATAAGCTTGGTTATCGTTGCTAAAAACCGATTGCAGCGGAAGTCCGTGCATTAAATCGCTGCCATTTCCTTGCATCACGCCAATTTTTGCAACAATATTTTGAGTGATTTTGCTGCCACTTCCGTAAGAAATATTATTAATTGTTGAAAATAAATATTGGCTGTTAATCCACTGCGCAACAACCATTGGCGCGGTTAAAATTAAATTTAGAGCGCTTGTGTCAATATCTTTTTGCCAGTCGTAAGAATGAAGAAACGAACGTCCATCAAGATCAATATTTTTTGTTAAATCGCGTTTGGCAACAATGAAGGAAGCGTTGCGAGCTAAACCCCATTCAGGGCGAGTTTCTGCCCAATTTACGCTGCGTTTTTCAACGTAACTGACAGATTTTTTTTCCGATAACTTTTCGCCCATTTTACCTGCGCGCCATTTGCTGTTCGATTTTTGAGCCGACTTAAGATCTAATTTTAATTTTTCTAAATCCAAATCTTCTTCTAAATAAAACTCGATTGCGTCAGTTGTTGTATTGTGCTGCGCTGCAATAAATTTAGTTTCAGTCGGAATTAATATCCATTGACGCCCCAAGCCTTGACGAACTTCTTTGTTGTTGAGAATTGCCGCTAATATTTTTGCATTACTGCCGCCATGGCGACCGCCGCAGGCTCCGCAATCAAGGGCTGTTGCAAAAGCATTGTTTTCTGTTGCGCTGCCATGTCCGCATAAAACAACAATTTTGGCAAAGTTAGAAGTAAGACCAATTGTTGTTAAAGCTCCTTTGGCATAAGAAATTTGATCTTCTAAAGTTAAATTTTCTAACGAAAGAGAGGTTTTTGAAATTTGTTTAAATCCATTTTTTAATTTTTGTTTTATTTTATTGGCAGTTTTTGGCGCAATGCTATGAAAAGTCATCCAGCCGCCGCTCCATATTCCAAAGGCTTCCGCCAAAATAAATGGTGTTGTAAATCCATATTTGAGCGACTGGTAGAATTTTTTTGCTACGCTAAGTCTTTTAAAAGCGGCAATCTTTTTTTGTAATTGCGGTTCTGAACATAAAAATTTTTCAACTATTTTGTGCTGTGGTTTTAACAAAACTGGACAAGAAGAATAAGATTCTTTGGTAATTTCATTTTCTATTTTTACTGGAATTCCAAAAAATCCAGCAAAGCCAAAAGTTTCATAATTTCCTTTTGATTCTAAGGCGCGACGCATTGGTTCAGAGCGAACATCAATGCAAAAAACAAATTGCGCGTCGGGAGTTTTTGTGTTTTTTTCTGATTGAAATTTTGATGAAGTAAGCAGTTTTTCAACTAAATCTTTTTGGTAAATTTTTTCGTTTTTTTCTATTTCAGTTATTTCTGATTTGCCCAAGCAGATTTTGAAATTTCTTCGATTGTAAACAGATTTTTCATATCTTTTTTATAATTTATATTGATTGCGATTGCTTGTAATAGTGCTTGAAGCTGGTTGACTGGCGTTCAATGCTTTGACATAAAACTTTGTCATTAGATGTGACATTTTTTGTTTGGGATTGTGAATAAAAAGTCGTCCCAGCCACAATGAAATGAAGATACAAATCGCCAATAGGTGAAAGAAGTTTAAAGCTTGAGGATTGTTGATTTCGGACGGCAATTGAGATTCAATTATGCGAATGCTGCTGCCATATAAAATTCCCGCAATTGAGGTTAGAATTATTGCGATTGGTAAATTTTTTAGCGGTTTTTCTCGCAAGATATTTAACGCCAAATGAGTGGCGGCGATAAAGGCGGCAGTAAGTAATACGGCGTTGTTATCAAGTAAGATTAAATTTCTATTTGTGATTAAAGCAAAACTCAAAATTCCAAATATTCCGCAAATTAAAGCCGATAAAAAAGAGGCGAAACTTGGTGGATATTTAAGATCAAATTTTTTCTCTTGCGCCGCTGCACCAGAAGTTAAAAAAAGGTAAGATTTAAAACAGCCGTGCCAAAATAAATGTGCTATTGCTGCGGAAAATAATCCAAGTCCTATTTGAGCAATCATAAATCCCATTTGTCCCATTGTTGAGCAAGCAAGCATGGCTTTGACATTGCTTTGTATTAACTTCCAAAAGGTTCCCGCAAAAGCTGTTATGATTCCGATGACAAAAATTAAAGTCAGAATTTTTGGCGAGTTAGAATAAAGCGGCGCAAATCTTGCCAATAAAATTCCGCCACCATTTACAAGGCCAGCATGCATCAATGCTGAAACTGGAGTTGGAGAATTAAGCGAGCTGGTCAGCCAAGAATGGAATGGATAAATTGCTGATTGCGTCATTGCCGCGATCAAGATTAGCAATAAAGCGATTATTAGTTGGGCTTGATTTTCATATTCAAAATCGAGGATAGATTGAATTGAAGTTTGACCTGTTTGATGCGAGAGCAAAATTAATCCAAGACTTAAACAGCAAAATCCAATCAAGAAATTTTTTGCCGCTAATTTTCCAGATGCAAAAGCAGATTTCCAGTTTGGTTTGTGAATCATCATCGCAACCAAGATTGCGTTATTTAAAAACCAAGAAGCTAGAAAAAGAAAAATGCTGTTGGTCGATACTGTTATTATTGTCGATATAATAATCAGAGGAAGTGTGGAGAAAAAAAAGTTATATTTGGAATCGCCTTTCAAATATTGTTTGGCAAAAAGTGCTACAATCAAGCCAATGAAAATGATTAAGAAAATTACAATTTTTGCCAAACCGTCGATGTGAAAAAGAGATTCCATAATCACCTTATAAAATTTAGTTATTAGAAAGGTTTATATTAATTGTTGATCATATAAGTTTTCCTTGTTACAAAAGTAAAACTCATAATTCTTATAAATAATATTAGAAAATCTTATGGCTATCGACACTATATCGGCACAATGTTTTATAGCCGTTGCTGACAATGGGAGTTTTACAAAAGCAGCAAATCAGGTTGGTAGAACTCAATCAGCAGTTAGTCAGCAAATTGCCAAGTTAGAAAATTTTGTTGGAAAGCAGTTGTTTGTGAGAGGAAAAATATTTTCTTTAACTAATGAAGGGGAAATTTTTTTGGGATATATAAGACAAATATTTGCGATGCACCGCGAAGCAATTGATTGTTTTAAAGAGCCTGAATTGAAAGGGGAGGTGAGATTTGGCGCTCCAGAAGATTTTGCCAGCGTTTTTCTTTACGATGTTTTGCGAGAATTTTCCCAGATACATCCTAAAATTTTACTTAATATAGAATGTGATCTGACTCTTAATTTATTCGAAAAATTTAAGCATAAAGAGCTTGATTTGGTAGTTGTTAAAATGAAACCACCGCACGAGTTTAGAAATGAATTAGAATTGATTTCAGAAAAATTGGAATGGGCGGGAGATTCTAGATTAATAAAAAAAGGTGAGGCGATTCCTTTAATTCTTTCCCCAAAACCGTGTCTTTATCGTGAAAAAGCAATAGCTGCTCTTGATCGAAAAAAGATTAAATGGCGCTTAGCTTTTTCCAGCAACAGCTACGCAGGAAAAATAGCTGCAGTTAGGGCTGGACTTGGAATTACAGTTTTCCCGCGTACAATTATTCCGCCAGAAATTAAAGTCATCAGATCTCATCTTTTGCCAGAACTAAAAGATAGTCACTTTTCTTTGCTCAAGCATAAAAATGATAATGCGGCGGTAAATTCGTTTGAAGAATTTGTGATAAAAAATTTGAAGTAAAATGAATAAATATTTAGTTCATATATTGGTATAGGTACGCTTACCTTTGAAAAAAATCAGAATCACAAAAATTTCTTAGAAAATTTTGATTTACGCGACAGACTCTTAACATTAAATTCACATAAAAATATGAAAAAACTAATTCAATTATTTTTGTTATTCATCTTACAATCATGCATGATTGGAGCTGGCGAAAATTCAAAAATAGAAGCTAATAAAGACAGCCATTTTCCTAAAATAACCGGAATTGATCTTAATGGTAAAAAACAAGAACTTCCTGATGCTTTTAAAAATGAATTTAACTTAGTAATTGTTGCGTTTAAACGCGAACAACAATTAGAAGTTGACACTTGGATTAAAGCGATAGAGCCAATCTTAAAAGAAAATTCAAATTTAAGTTTTTACGAAATTCCTTTAATCTACGAAATTTCAACTATCGGCAGAATGTGGGTTAATAATGGCATGCGTTTTGGAATTCCTGACGAAGTTGCAAGAAAACGTACTATCACAGTTTACACTAATCGAGAAGAATTTTTTAGAATTACCAATATGAAAGAAGATAATATTTACGCTTTGTTGATCGATGCTAACGGAAAAATTTTATGGAAAAGCCAAGGCGTTGCTAACAAAACTAATATTGCAGCTGTCAAAAAGATTATTTAATTTTCAAAAAAAATTTTCAAACTAACTTATAGTCATGCTTCAAAAAGTTCAGCATGACTATAAGTTTACTTTTTAACCGCGTTATTTCTTCAAATCAAAACGATCTGCATTCATAACTTTTGTCCAAGCTTTCACAAAATCTTTGACGAATTTTTCTTTTCCGTCGTTAGCCGCATAAACCTCAGCAATCGCCCGAAGTTCAGAGCTTGAGCCAAAAACTAAATCAACCGAAGTTGCCTTCCATTTAACTTCGCCGGTTTTTCTGTCATGAGCTTCGTAGACTCCTTCCAACTGATCAGATTTTTTCCACTCAACTGACATATCAAGTAAGTTAACAAAAAAATCATTGGTAAGTGCGCCAGTTTTTTTGGTGAAAATTCCAAATTCAGCATTATCGGAATTTGCTCCCAAAACCCTCATGCCGCCAATAAGCGCAGTCATTTCTGGCACTCTTAAATCAAGCAAATAAGCGCGATCAATTAAAGCGTTAATTGGCGAAACTTTTGCATTTTTATCGTAATAGTTTCTAAAGCCGTCAGCTTTAGGTTCTAAAACTGCGAATGATTTAACGTCGGTTTGAACTTGATTTGCATCAGCTCGCCCAACTTGGAAAGGAACTTTTATATTAACGCCGGCATTGTGCGCCGCTTTTTCAATTGCGGTATTTCCGCCAAGAATAATAACGTCAGCAAGAGAAACTTTTTTGCCGCCAGTTAAAGTTTTATTAAAATCATTTTGGATTTTTTCTAAAACTTTGAGCGCTTTTGCTAATTCTTGCGGATTATTAACTTGCCAATCTTTTTGCGGTTCTAAGCGAACTCGCGCGCCATTTGCTCCACCACGCATGTCGGTAACTCTAAAAGATGCCGCAGAAGCCCAAGCGGTTTTAACAAGTTCAGAAGTGGTTAATCCAGATTTCAGAATTTTGGTTTTTAGATTTTCAATTTCTGAAGCATTAATTAATGCATGTTTAACTTCAGGAATTGGATCTTGCCAAATCAGAACTTCTTTTGGTGAATCTTTACCAACATATCTGGATCTTGGCCCCATATCGCGGTGAGTTAATTTAAACCAAGCTTGTGCAAAAGCTTTTTCAAACTCTTTTGGATTTTCCAAAAAGCGCTTAGCAATTTCGCGATATTTTGGATCTTCTTTTAGTGATAAATCAGTAGTTAACATAACTGGCGCATGTTTTTTTGAAGAATCATGAGCGTCAGGAACGGTATTTGCAGCTTGATTTTTTTCAGGAATCCACTGAATTGCGCCAGCTGGACTTTTGGTTTTAACCCAGTTGTAAGCAAATAGAGTTTTTAAATAACCCATTGTCCATTTTGTTGGATTGCTGTTCCAAGCGCCTTCCAAGCCACTGGTTGTTGCATCAATACCTTTGCCGGTGCCGCATTTATTTTTCCAACCAAAACCTTGCGCTTCTATTTCGTTTGCAGCAGGAGCTACGCCAATGCATTTTTCAGTTTTATGCGCGCCGTGATTTTTGCCAAAAGTGTGTCCACCTGCAATTAAAGCTACAGTTTCTTCATCGTTCATTGCCATATTGCCGAAGGTTTCACGAATTTGCGCCGCTGCTGAAATTGGATCGCCATTAGCATTTGGGCCTTCAGGATTAACATAAATCAAACCCATTGTTGTTGCGGCGAGATTTTTTAATAACTTGCCATTTTTATCGAAACGATCGGAAGCCATGAATTTATTTTCTGGTCCCCAATAAACTAAATCTGGTTCGAAATCATCAGCTCTTCCGCCTGCAAATCCCAAGGTTTTAAAGCCCATTGATTCAAGAGCAACATTTCCAGAAAGCACCATCAAATCAGCCCAAGAAAGTTGGTTGCCATATTTTTGTTTAACTGGCCAAAGCAAGCGTCTTGCTTTATCCAAACTTGCATTATCGGGCCAGCTGTTAAGTGGTTCGAAGCGTTGTTGACCGCCACCAGCGCCACCGCGCCCATCTTCCGTTCTATAAGTTCCTGCACTATGCCACGCCATACGAATAAAAAATGGACCATAATTTCCATAATCTGCTGGCCACCAATCTTGCGATTTCATCATTATTTTTTTGATATCTTTTTTAAGAATCTCAATGTCGATTTTAGAAAATTCTTTGGCGTAATTATAGTTACTTCCATAAGGATTAGATTCAGAAGATTGGGCGCGAAGAGGAGATAAATTTATTTTGTTTGGCCACCAAAATTCATTTGGTTTTGCTTCAAAATTAATATGATGTGGATGTGGATTTTGATGATGTTTTGGAGCTGAACATCCGGCAATTGAAAGGGAAGTGATTAAAAGAAATTTATTTATTTTCATGATTAAAATTTTTTATAATTTAGATAATGTGATTATCCTTTGATTCACAAAAAAGCTCGATGTCACCCTGAGTTTGTGTGATGAATGATTCTTGTTTTAGGCTTGAATCACCCATCACAAAGGCTTAGGGCAATATCGACTGTGTCTTAAGGGATAATTACCAAAAATAATATAAGCAAAATATAAATTAGTTAGAAGATAGAAAGTGTTTTAAACTTGGAAAACCCTCCTAAGTTTTTAATTATTTTTGTCCTTTATGGCACTGTCGCAAATCAACTTTTTCGTCGAACTTTTTGCAATTCTAAATTTTTTAAAAACGCACGTACGTCTGGGTAAGTTTACCTTTCAAAAAATTTAGAATCACAAAAATTTCTTAGAAAAACTTGATTTACGCGACAGCGCCCTTATGTCTATGGGAAATAAGGGTTATTTTTAGAAATCTGCCACTAAAGATAATTTAAATGCGCGCGGAGAACCTGGTTGAATATTGTTGTTATTATGAGCGGTCTGAATGTAGCCGCGATCAAAAATATTCTCTACATTCAATTGCAAGCGATATGAAGGATTAATTTTGTAATAAGCAGCCCAATCAAATCTGGTAAAACCTTTTAATCTAACTGTGTTATCGATGGTTGCATATTGATCTGATTGACTAAAAGCGCCCAAAGCCGTAGCCCATTTATTGGTAAGATCATATTTATTCCATAGCGAGAATGTATTATGCGGCACTAATCCAACTTTTTTTCCAGCAGCGGCGCTAGATGTTTTAGAAGTGATGATGGCATCTTGATAGGCATATCCACCAATAATTTGCCATTTATTGGTTATCTTTCCAGTGGCGGCAATTTCAATGCCACGAGTACGAGACTCTCCGGTAAGAATAAAGAAGCCGGAATTGTTGGGATCATTGGCGCGAGTATTAGTTCTATCAAGCTCATAAATAGCCGCAGATAAATTAAGTTTCGGATTTACATCCCACTTGGTACCAATTTCATAATTCTCTAATTTTTCTGGTTTTAAAGTTTGGCTTGATGCGCTCAAACTATTAAATTGATCACCCGCGCTAGGTAAATATGAAACGCTATAGCTAGTATAAACTGAAACTGATTTATGTGGTTTAAGCACAATGCCAAAGCGAGGCGATATTAAGTTATCAGTGCGTTTGAAACTTTGACCATTGCGATTATTAAGTAGATCAATTTCAAAATTATCATAACGTACACCACCAGTTATTTGCAGATATTTATTAATATCTATTTTGTCCTGAATATAAGCGGCATAAACTCTGACTTTTGAACTATTATCATTGTCACTTCCTGCGGTACGATATGTTAAAGAAGTAGAGCTAATAGGATTGCTTATTGATACAGTTTCTGTTGAGGAAGTATTATTAAAAAAACCGCTTTTTCTTAGTATTTTAGAATCTTGTTTGGTGATTTCGGTGCCGATTAAAGCGGTATGAGCAACAGAACCGGTTTCAAATTTTTGTGTTAAATCAGTTTGGTTGGTAAAGTTATTTCGTTCTTGTTCGTCGTTATAAGCTGAAATCGTAAGACTTCCCGCTGAACTGATAGAACTTGACGCATAGGTATTTTGATAAAATTTAGAATTTTTCGTATAGCGAGTATAATTTCTTAATTCCAGCTTCGGATTAAATTTATGAGTAATTGTTGCATATCCAGAATTAATTTTTGCGCTTACTTTGTTTTCATTTGGATTTCCAAAAAATGAATTAGATGGATCTATTTTGTAAGCAACGCCATTGAATGAAGGAATGCCACGATCACTAAAACGATTATCGCTAAAATGTTCATATCCAAATTTAATATCGGTATTTTTGCTTAACTTAATCGCTGCCGTTGGATTAAAGCCATAGCGCTCAAGGTCTCCATATTGACGGAAGGTGCCTGATTTTTCGTACATAGTATTAACGCGAAGCGATAACTTGTCGTTAACCTTATCCCCAAAATCAGCCTCAATTCTTCTATTATTAAAAGATCCGCCGGAAGCAACAAACTTGCGTCTTTGCTCACCATCAGCAATTTTTGAAACGCGATTCACAAGACCTCCGCTACCGCCACGACCAAAAGCCATAGCATTTGGACCTTTCAAAAATTCAATGCGATCAATATTGTAAAAATCACGGAAATATTGCGCGTCATCACGAGCGCCATCAATGAAGAAATCAGCAGTAGTAGAATTGCCCCTAATTGTTATTTGATCGCGATTACCTTCTCCTTGCTGAATATTGAATCCCGGAACATATCTAATCGCTTCTCCCATATTGGAAATATTTTGATCACGAATTTGATCTTGAGTCACAACTGAAATTGATTGCGGCACTTCAAGCAAAAGAGTTTCAGTTCTTGTTGAGCTGCGAGTTGAACCTGTTTTGTAACCATCAACATTGCCTTCGTTTTTGGCGAATTCTGCGGTAACTGTAACCTGTGGTAAGATAGTGATTTGCTTTGAAGATAATTCGCTTGCCTTAATTTCGCCGGAAAAAATTAAAGAAGTTGCTACAAAAGCAATAAAGTTGCGATAGAAAGAAGTGCAACTGGCGAAAATATTTTTGAACATTTTAAAATTTAGCTTGATTGGTTTTAAGCAAATATATTCTCAAAATCTGATCCGCCGCAAACCATGAACTATCTTCATAATGGCGCTGTCGCGTAAATCAAGTTTTTCTAAGAAGTTTTTGTGATTCAAAATTTTTTGGAAGGTAAGCGTACCTAGATGTACGTGCGTTCCAAAAAATTTTGAATTGCGAAAAATTCGACGAAAAAGTTGATTTGCGACAGTGCCATAATTATGAATGGAATTGATAAGATTATGATTAAGATTATCATTTAAAAATAATTTGCAATATTTATCTGATAATTAATATCATCAATACTATTGCACAATTTTAATCTGATTTTGGTCTATCCCAAAACGCAAATTTATGCTCCCAGTCACCAAAAGATTTTTCCTCAAAAATCTTTGCTGATTAAGATAAGTATAAATTCTTAGTTTTGTGTAAAACATATCCAAAAAGCTTATATTTTTGCTTTAGGCTGAACGTTTGAAAGCCCGCCATCCACGCCTAAAATTTGCGCCGTAATCCAACTTGATTTTTCATCCAAGAAAAATTCTACCGCTCTTGCCACTTCGCTTGGTTCACCAATTCTGCCTAAAGCATGCATGCCTTGAGAAAATTTTAAACTAGCTTCGTTGCTGGTAATTTTTTGAGTTAATTTCGTTTTGGTTAATCCGGGTGCAACCACGTTAAAACG
>CAMAXU010000017.1 GCA_945862455.1 Rickettsia typhi
AATATTTTGATATCAAGAACTTCTCTGTTGAATTCATCAATCACATTTAAAGTTTTGAATCTTTTATTTCTCAGGCTTCCGCTCATAAAATCCAGTGACCAAATCTGATTGGAATTATTAGCAATTTCTAAAATCTTTTTTCGAGCAGGTAGTTGAACGATACTTTGCTTGGCTAGAGAAATGCAGGAGGCTTTGAAAGAATTGCGAGAAGAGGCTCTCCACCTCACTTGCTATGGTTCAATTGGCGTTTGTGAGGTTGCTTGTTAATAGATAGGAGACAGGTTTTAAAAAGAATTATTAATCCCAACTCAACTTACTTCAGAATTTCCACCAATTCCTGATGATCAAAATAAATCGGCAAATTGTTTTCTTGTAAAAATTCTAACGAAATAGTTTTAGAAATCTGATTTCCTGAATGCCCGTAAACTATAGGAATGCAGCCTGAATCATAAGCGCATTCAACATCTGATATTGTATCACCAACAAACCAAATCAGGTCTTTTTTTGGATCCAAACCACTTCCAAGTAAAGCTAGATCAACTGGTTCGCGGCTTGGTTTATCGAATGATGCGTCAGATGCGCCGATGATTGAAAAAAACTTACGATCAATTCCAAGTTTTGCTGCTTCTTTGCGCAAAGTTATCCCGATTTTATTACTCACCAAAATCTGCAAAATCCCCTGCTCTTCTAACTTATTAACTAAATTCATGGCATTTGACAAAAGCTCAATTTTATCCAAATGAATTGAACGATAAGAATTTTTATAAATCTCACCCGCTTTTTCCCAATCATCACCAAAAATTATTGGAAAAGATTCGCGCATTGATTTGTGAACCGTATCGCGAACTTTCTCTAAACCCCAAGGCTTGCGACCCATCGCCACCATTGTTTTGTCAATTGCTTCATGAATTAACGGCCATGTATCAACTAAGGTATTATCCCAGTCAAAAATCACCGCTTTAGGTTTTGGCAGCTGCAAAAGAGCTTTTTTATTTTTGGATAAATCAATCATTTTAAATTTTATTTTTCAGAATTTTTAGGAGGTCGCGGATCAAAGAATTTTTTGAATTTATCTTTCATACCATCAAATTCTTTCGCTTCCGGAAGTGCATCTTTACGCTTGGTAATTACCGGCCATTCTTTGGCATATTTGCGGTTGATATCAACCCATTCAACGAGTTGCGAGCTTTCAGGAAAAATCGCTTCCGCCGGACATTCAGGCACGCAAACTCCACAATCAATGCAAGCTTCTGGATCAATTACCAACATGTTTTCACCTTCGTAAAAGCAATCAACTGGACAAACTGAAACGCAGTCAGTGTATTTACAACGTACACAATTATCGGTAACGACGTAAGTCATAAATTAAAAATTTTTTTGGGATTTTTTAAGCATAATTTCTGTTTTTACTTTCAACAAAGACAGAAAAACAAAATAAGAAAAATAAGTTCCAAACATCAAAAGCAAAGGTTGCAACATCGCCGCATCAACCGCCACGCCGCCGCTTCTTATAATGCTTGCGGGCTGATGCAATGAATTCCAATATTCAACAGAAAATTTAATTATCGGCACATTTACAAAACCAATTATCGAAATTATCGCAGCAATTTTTTCACCTTTTTCGCGATCATCAAATGAATCGAGTAAAATTATGTAGCCGAGATATAAAAAAAATAAAATCAGAACTGAAGTAAGCCGCGCATCCCAAACCCACCAAGTTCCCCAAATCGGCTTGCCCCAAATGCTGCCAGTAACCAATGTTACGAATGTAAATACACAACCAATCGGAGCGATTGACTTGGAAATTAAATAAAAAAATGGGTTTTTCCAGATGAATCCAGAAATATTGAAAATCGCCATCAAACTGTAAATCATCAACGCCATCCAAGCCGCCGGAACATGTACATACATGATTTTCACCGCGTTACTTTGCTGATAATCAAGCGGTGAATTTATGATCGCAGGAATTACCAAACCTAAAAATACCAAAAAACAGGCAAGCGAAAAAGGCGCAAAGAAACGGAAATTTTTGGCAAAGTTTTTGAATTCGAAAAGTTGTGCGAACATTTTTTAGATTTAAGTGTGAAGATCTTCATCTTAGAAACTGTCTAAGAAAATTAAAACTAATAAATCAAGCACAGCAAATTTTAAGGCGCTGTCGCAAATTACAACAAATCCGTAATCTTCTCAATCATCACGTCACCCAACTCTTCTAAACTTCTAATCGTAATCGAGTTGCGATAAAATTCTTCCGTAGTGTGTCCAATACCAACTCCTACAATTTCAATCTGCGTCTGTTTTTCAATTTTATTAATCATATGCCGCAGATGCTCCGCCAAAATATCACCATCATTTGCCGAAGCTGTCGAATCATCAACCGGCGTTCCATCCGAAATCACCATTAAAATTTTACGTTTTTCACTTTGCTGCATCAAGCGCGCACGCGCGAATAGCAAAGCTTCGCCATCAATATTTTCTTTAAGCAAACCTTCTTTTAACATCAAACCTAAATTGATTCTGGATTTTTTAAATTTCTGATTGAAATGTTTATAAATGATATGACGCAACTCATTCAAACGTCCCGGATTTCGCGTGCGACCCGAACTTTCCCATAATTTACGCGGTCTGCCGCCTTTCCAATCTGCCGTTGTAAAACCGATAATTTCAGTTTTAACCGAATATTTTTCCAGAATTTCGGCAATAATTTCACAAGCCAAAGCGCTCATCACAATAGGACTTCCACGCATCGAGCCCGAATTATCAATTAAAATTGTTAAAGCTGTGTCTTGATATTCGTGAGTTTTATTGCTAATCCAAACATCCTCCATCATTGGATCAATCACCATTCGCACCAATTTTTTGCGATCTAAAATTCCGCGTGAAGCGTCAAATTCCAAATAAGAATTACGCTTAGAAAGAAGTTTGCGCTTCAACTTCAAACTCATTTTTCGTGAAATAGTTTTGAGCTTGCCGAGCTTTAAATCAAGCTGATCGCGCAGAAGTTGAAGTTCGTTTTTATTAATTAATTTAGTTGGAAAAATAACTTCATCAAATTTGCTGTTATAAATTTTATAAGCATTTTTATATTCGATTTTATCTTCGAAATCCGTTGGTGCATCAAGCTTTACGCCAACATTTCCTTTTTGATCATCTGATTTTAAATCGAGAATTTTCTGTTCTTTTTCAATTTGCTGTACACCTTCTTCAATATCATTTTGCGCCGAATTATTTTCATTTTCGGACTCAATATTTTCCTGACCAAAGCTATTTAATTCATTTTTTTTGTTATCATTTTTGGCATCAGATTTTTCTTCATCTTCTTTTTCTTCTTCAGACTTTTGATCATTTCTCAAAAGCTCAAGAACCTTTTCCACGCCTGATTCAAACTCATTTTGATTTTCAATTTTTCGAGATAATTTCTTAATTTCTGCGACAATTTTTTTATTCAAACTTTTTTGTAAATCCTGCGTGGCATTTTGAGTTCGAGGCAAGATTTTTTCATCAAAAATTTCTCGAAGTAAAATTAATGAAAGATTCGTCGAGCCGCTAAAAATATCGCTCTCAATTTTTTCTAAAATATTTTTTACCACGCCCGAATAAGAAGCCCGCATTTGCGCAATCACACGGATTTTTTCAAAATCATTAAAGAATTTTTGTTCTTCTAAATTTCTGATTTTTTGTTGGTGAATTTCAAAATTATGAAACAACAAATAACTTGCCGCAAGATCAGCGGAAGCTCGCAAAGCCTCGGTTTGCAATGATTCATCATTTGAAATTTGCGGTAAAATTGCTTTTTCCTCGATAATTAAATTTTGATCCCAATCAAAAAAATTATTTTTTACATCATCTAAAAATTCAACTTGCCGCGATTGATCAGCCAAAATCGCGCGCAAAGTAGCGATCAAATTTTCTTTGGTTTGATTAGTTTGCGATTTTTTTGATTTCACAATTTTTACTTAATTTAAATTGAGCAATATTTGGGCTAATTTTTTAATTTGCGTTTTTTTATGTTCACTTGAAAAAGTAATGCGCAACCTTGCCTTTCCTGCTTCCACAGTTGGTGGACGAATTGCTGAAATTAATATTCCTTGTTGTTCAACTTTTTTTGCTATTTCTAAAACTTTTTTATTATCGCCTAAAATTATCGCAACAATTGCTGATTGTGGTTTTGGTAATTTCATTAATTCACAAAAAAACTGGGCGTTTTTTAAAGCTTTTGCGCCTAAGTTTTTTTTCTCGATTATTTTTAATGAAGTTAGTGAAGCCTCTAAAACAGAAGCTGGAAGCGCGGTTGAATAAATTGCCGATTTAGCAAAATTACGCAGATAATCAATTAATATTTTATCGCCCGCAACATAACCGCCGAGCGATCCAACAGCTTTTGATAAAGTTCCAAGTTGCAAATGATTGGTAGCCGAAAAATTTTGCTCTAAAAATAAATCATGCGCTGCATCAGAAATTAAAATCGCGTCAAATTTTTTAGCTAATTTTAATAATTCAGAAATTTCACCAAGATCACCATCCATTGAAAACGTGCCTTCGGTAATGATTAAACATTTTTTAAATTTGCGACGATTTTCTTCAAGAATATTTTTTGTATGTACAATGTCATTGTGCAAAAAACGCATTAATTTTGCGCCCGAAAGTTTTACGCCATCAATTAAACTAGAATGAATTAGGCGATCAGCAACAATCAAATCGCCCTCGCCCACAAGCGCTGAAATCACGCCAATTGACGATGCGTAGCCCGAAGTAAAAACAATTGCGTCGTCACAATTTTTTAATTTGGCAATTTGGGTTTCGAGTTTTTTATAAAGAGAATTATTGCCGGTAACGTAGCGCGAAGCGCCTGATCCAACACCATATTTATTGGTTGCATTGATTGCAGATTTTTTAATCTGCGAATTTTGTGAAAGCCCAAAGTAATCGTTTGAGCAAAATGAAATTAGTTTTTTTTTGCCACGTTTTATAGTTACAAAATCAACAAGATCAGAGGAAACAAGTGTGCGGTGGAGATTTTTTTCTTTGAGATTTTGAATGGCGTTTGAGTAAAAATTTAGCACTTTTTCTTTAAGTTTATTTCTACAAAAATCCAAAAAACTAGATGCAGGACGGGATTTGTGATCCCGTCCTCACTTTCATGTTTTGCTGAAATTGGAATGAACTTGTGGACTGAGTTATAACCCATTCCAGCGGCGGGACAGAGAAGTTTTCTTAAACGTCCAAATTCACAACTTTCAGCGCGTTTTCTTGGATGAAATCGCGTCTTGGTTCGACCACATTTCCCATCAAGGTTGAAAAGGTTTGGTCGGCTTCGTCATATTGTTCAACTTTAACTTGCAACAAAGTTCTGTTTGACGGATCGAGCGTTGTTTCCCAAAGTTGTTCGGCGTTCATTTCTCCCAAACCTTTGAAGCGTTGAGTTGAAACGCCTTTTTTGCCGGCTTCTAAAATCATGTTCATTAATTCTACTGGTTTGTGAGCGATTTTTTCGTCGTCGCCACGAATAAATTTTAATGAAGCAGCAAAATCGCTTGCTAATTGTTCAGTAATTTGCGCCAAAACCACAATTTCCGGTAAATCAAAATAGGATTTTTTAACGACATAAGAAGTTTTAACGCCTCTGGTTTCTTTGATAACTTCAACATCGTCAAAGTCAGTAACATGAGCCTTCCAAGTGATTTCTTCATCAGCAGTGCTTTGAAAAATTTTCTCGATTTTGGCGGTTAAAATTTGGGCTTTAGTTTTATCTTGCATCCATTCTTTGTCGAAAGCGCCCGCCAAAGCAAGGTTTTCGGCGATGTCAGATTGAATCACGCGCGACAGGCTTTTGATTAGATGATCAAATTTTCCCAGCTTATTTACAAAGTCGTATAAATCGGCGCCAGATCTGTCTCCCGCCTTTGATTTTAAAAGCGCGTTATTCAAAGCATTGTCGATAATATAGCTTTGAAGAGCTTGTTCATTTTTCAAATAAACTTCGCTTGATCCTTTTTTCACTTTGTAAAGTGGCGGTTGCGCGATGTATAAAAATCCATGCTCAATTAATTTTGGCATGTGGCGAAAGAAGAAAGTTAGCAACAAAGTTCTGATGTGAGAGCCATCCACGTCGGCGTCGGCCATGATGATAATTTTGTGGTAGCGAACTTTTGACGGATCGAAATCTTCGGCGCCAATTCCAGTTCCCAAAGCTGTGATCATTGTTCCGATCTCGGTTGAGGAAAGCATTTTATCAAAACGTGCGCGTTCGACGTTTAAAATTTTACCACGAATTGGCAAAATCGCTTGATATTTACGGTTACGACCCGACTTCGCTGAACCGCCCGCCGAATTTCCTTCTACGATGAAAATTTCGCTTAAAGCTGGGTCTTTTTCTTGGCAATCTGCCAATTTTCCTGGCAAGTTAGAAATTTCGAGAACAGATTTTCTGCGAGTTAATTCACGCGCTTTTCTTGCGGCTTCTCTTGCTTGCGCCGCTTCAACTGCTTTGCCAACGATGATTTTGGCATCAGCCGGACGCTCTTCAAACCATTGTGCTAATTTGTCGTTCACCCAAGATTCAACGTGAGCTCTGACTTCAGAAGAAACTAATTTATCTTTAGTTTGAGAAGAAAATTTTGGATCTGGAACTTTAACCGAAAGCACGCAAGTTAAGCCTTCACGAGCATCGTCGCCTGTTAAAACAATTTTTTCTTTTTTAAAAAGTTTATTATCGCCAGCGTAATTGTTGATTGTGCGAGTTAATGCTGCTTTCAAGCCCGCAAGGTGCGTGCCGCCGTCGCGTTGACGAATGTTATTGGTGAAACATAAAACATTTTCGTGATAGCTGTCATTCCATTGCATTGAAACTTCCATGCTGATACCGCTGACTTTGTCTTGCGCGGTTACGCTGATGGTTTGGTGCAAAGAATTTTTACTTTTATCGAGATATTTTACATAAGCTTCAACGCCGCCTTCATAAAATAATGTTATTTCTTTTGACTCTTCGCCACGAAGATCTTGCAAAAGAATTTTTACGCCCGAATTCAAAAATGAAAGCTCGCGCAAGCGCTGTTCAAGAGTTGAGAAACTAAATTCTAAAACGTTAGAAAAAGTTTGATTTGATGGGTGAAAAGTAACTTGCGTGCCTTTTTGTCCTTTTGCTGCAACGCCTGTAATTTCTAGCGGAGAAACCGCATCACCATGGGCAAAACGCATTGTATGTTCTTTGCCGTCGCGCCAGATTTTTAATTCTAACCAATCAGAAAGTGCATTCACAACCGAAACACCAACGCCGTGCAAACCGCCAGAAACTTTATAAGAATTTTGGTCGAATTTACCGCCGGCGTGAAGTTGAGTCATAATAACTTCTGCCGCTGAAACACCTTCTTCTTTGTGAATGTCGGTTGGAATGCCGCGACCATTATCGCGAACTGTAACTGAACCATCAGCATTTAAGGCAACTAAAACTTGATCGCAGTGACCCGCCAAAGCTTCGTCAATTGCGTTATCAACAACTTCATAAACCATGTGGTGCAAACCGCTGCCGTCGTCTGTATCGCCAATGTACATACCTGGACGTTTTCTAACTGCTTCAAGCCCTTTTAGAACGCGGATTGAGTCGGAAGAATATTCGGCACTAACGGTGTGATCCATTTTTTCTTCAACAGGAGAATTGTCTTGTTTTTTAGCTGACATTTTTTTGTTTTTTGGATTGTTTTTAAAGCCTATTTAGGATCTTTTTTAACCACAGATTTTGGCATATTTTTAGCGCTTTTTTGACAAAATTGCGAAAAATATCTGGATATATTTTGAGAAATTTTGTCAAAAAATAAGCAAAAATAGGACGAAATATGGGGTTAAAAGAGATTCTAAACAGGCTTTAAGGAAAGCAGAACTGCTCTAAAGCCGTGGTAAATATAGCTTAAAAAGGATTAATAGATGATAAAAAGTGAAAACTAAAAAAGAAGGAAATTTTGCAGTTTTTTAGAAAGTTTTTTTGATGAGTTTTATTGCGAATAAATTCAAACCAAGAAGGACGGGATTTGTAATCCCGCTCTCCAAGTTCATGTCATTTTGAAATTGGAATGAAGGTGTGGATTGGGTTACAAACCCAATCCAGCCAATGAGTGGGAATAGAATTTTAAATCTTGATTAATATCCCAACTTAATCTCAATCTGCGATTTTTCTTCACCAGAATCAGCCTCAATTCTTTGCTCATAACTTTTGATGTAGCACAAAGAATTTCTCTTATCTTCGCAAAAATAAATCGTGCCTTGCAGCATATAATCTTTGCCATCTTTTAATTTTGGTAATTTAATTTCTTTGTTTGAAACTGCCCGCCAGTCAAAGCTTGCAACCATATTAGCTTTGTCATCGTCAACTAATTCCAGCAAATTTACAAAGCTCGGACCTGATTCATTTATTTTCCAACTTTTTTTCAAATCAATTTTGATCACAATTTCCGCATCAGATTTTACATCAATTTCTTCGGCTTTTTGCAGATTTGGCAAATATTGTAAAAAACCCTCTTTTGACAAACGAAGTGGCGGCATAACGTCAAGCAATTCCGAATTTAATGAGCCACGACCAATTGCTAAAATGCGATTATTATTCGAATCAGAAACATAAAAACGATCTAGAACCGCAATGATTCCTTCTGGTTCATCAAACTGCGTATTTGCAGATGTTCCAACGCCATTACCATGTTTACGACCACCAACAAAATCACGAATTTGACTGGAAGAAAAATCATATTTGCGAATTACATGATTAAAGCTGTCGGAAATATAAGCTCCCGTATCATCAACCATTAACCCAAGCGGGTGTTGCATTAGCGCCCTGCTCTTATCGCCATTTTCATGACCGAATTTTGTTAAATCTTTACCAATTAAAGTTTTTACATTACCACTTTCATCAAGAACTCGCAGGGATGAACTTTGAGAATCAATAAAATAAAGCTTATGGTTTGAAGCTGACATATCGGCAGTTTGAGCTAAAGAATTTTCCGGATATTTTCCATCATTCATTCCCTTAGAACCATTGCCAGCAAGTATTGAGACTGTTTTTTTCTTTAAGTTATAAGATAAAATTTGATTAGTTCCGGAATTAGCAATGACAATATTTTCGTGATTAGGGAAAAATTCGATATCAACTGGAGATGAAAGATTAACATTTTTTGCTTCAAGAAATTCGCCACTACTTTTAATTACTTCGCCTCTTTGACTTGAGCCAATTAAAGTTGACACTTTTCCTTCTTTAAAATTAATTTCGCGAATGGCGTGATTGCCACGATCTGCAACATAAAGCTTTCCTGAATCATAGAGCAATCCTTGCGGAGAGCTAAAATTCGCAACATCAAAAGTTCCATCTTGAAAACCTTCTTTTCCCGAACCAACTTTGGCAATTATTTCACCGGAAAGTGAACTGATTACAATATTATGTTGCCCCGTATTGGCGATAAAAATCACTGGCAAATGACGAGTTTTATAAAGGAAATCGGCGGCATATTCTAATTTGGTTGGAAAATCCAAGACATTTCCAATCATGTCGTATTTCTCCAGCAATGTTGGCATTGGCTTACGATTAACTTCAAACTTATATTTAGAAATTAATTTTTTGAGATCGCGCTTAACTTTCGGCAACTCATTTTCACCGATATAAGTTTTAACTATATTGCCGTTGGGATTAATCAGGATAAAGGTTGGCCATGATTTAACCTTGAATTGATTCCAGATTTTTAGATCTGAATCATTAATTACAGGATGTTCGATATCGAATTTTAAAATAGCTTTTTTGATTTCAGTTGGATCTTTTTGATTTTCAAATTTACCACTGTGAACACCGATTACTGTAAGTTTGCTACCAAATTGGTTTTCCAGTTTTTTAATTTCAGTAAAAGCGGAAATGCAATTGACGCAATCGTAAGTCCAAAAATCTAATAAAATTATACGCTCTTTTAGATCAGAAATTTCTAGTTGTCGCGCAACGTTGAACCATTTTTTATCTTTATTATTTACTAATTTTCCGATGTCAGAAGAGCTGTAAGTTGCAGAGAAAAAGAAATGCGAAATAAATGTGAAACCACCCCAAAGAATGATTAGAACTGCAACGATAAAGAGTAAAAGTGATTTATCTTTTTGGCTAAGTTTCATTTGTAAGTGAGATAAATATTGGGAACTTCTGTTTGATTGTTATTTTATGTGATGAGATTTGATAGATCCTGAAACCCAAATTTTATCAAAAAAATAGGGGCGCGATTTCTCACGCCCCCATAAAATGGTTTAAACCATTTCGCCTCTTCTGGCTTTTTTCTTTCTGGTAATACTTTCTTCTCTTCTTCTTTTTACTTTTTCAGAAGGTTTTTCGTAGGCTTTTCTTCTTCTCGCCTCTTTCACCAAACCCTCTTTTTGGGTTTTTTTACGGAAAGCGCGAATTGCCATCTCTAGATTGCCACGACCGTGAACTGTAACGTCCATTTTAAATTTACCTCCTTTGCGGTAAAAAAATTTTAATATTATTTTAGATAGGCTCTTAGACTTTTAAACTCTGGGATCGATCCAAGAAATGTTGCCATCTTTTCTTTGATAAACCACGTTTATTCTTTTGTTTTGCTTATTGATAAAAACAAGCGCCGGTAAATCAGCTAAATCCATTTTCATGATCGCTTCATTAACGGTTAATGATTCAATATCTGTTGTTTTTTCAGTGATTACATTCAATGACTGGTAAAACTCATCAGTTTCTTCTTCTTCCATTTCTTCAAAAACATTGAAGGCTTGCGGCGGAAGAATATATTTCATCGCATCAATTGCTTTATAGTTTGGCTCAATTGATTTTAATCCGCCACCATTTCGTCTAAAATTTTTAATTTTACTTTTGTAGCGGTTTAATTGTTTGGCAGATTTGCTGCAGGCTTCGTTAAAACAAGCGTAGACATCTCCGGCTTCAGCGTTGCTTTTTACAACAATTCCACCTTTCACGCCTTCATTCACAATAACGATCACTTTAAACATATTTCCATCTTTTGAAAAATGCACTTCAGCATCAATCGCCTTGTCAAAATATTTGGTGACTGTTTTAGCTAAATGTTCTTCAACATAGCTGGTCAAAGCTTGACCAATATCCATGTTCGATCCAACTACTCTTACTTGCATAATTTTTTTAAATTGAGTTTAAGAAATTTGCCCCATTACATATTGAAGAATGCCGCCAAGTTTGAAATATTCAACTTCATTACTTGTATCAATTCCGCAAGTTAAAATTACATTTTTCTTAGAACCATCTGATTTAGTAATTACGCATTCAATATCCTGACGCGGTTTGATATCTGGAGTAATTCCCAAAACATCAATCACTTCATCTCCGGTTAAACCAAGAGTTTTTCTATTTTCTCCAGCCTTGAAAACCAAAGGTAAAACGCCCATTCCAATTAAGTTGGAACGGTGAATTCTTTCAAAACTTTCAGCAATTACTGCTTTAACTCCAAGTAAAAATGTACCTTTCGCAGCCCAATCGCGCGAAGATCCAGTGCCGTATTCTTTGCCAGCAATAACGACGAGAGGAATATTTTTTTCTTTGTAAAGCATTGCTGCATCATAAATTGAAAATACTTCATTTCCCGCCGTATTATGATCAAAAACACGAGTAAAACCGCCTTCTTTAATGCCGCCTAAAATTTCATTTTTAATTCTGATATTAGCAAAAGTTCCACGCACCATAACTTCATGATTACCGCGTCTTGCGCCATATGAGTTGAAGTCATCTTTAGCAACACCTTTTTGCGCCAAATATTGCGCTGCTGGTGAAATTGTAGAAATATTTCCAGCCGGAGAAATGTGGTCTGTAGTGATTGAATCACCAAACATCGCCAAAATTCGCGCCGCTTTAATTTCAACAGCATTTTGACGATTTAAATCATCAAAATAATTCGGCAGACGAATGTATGTACTTTTTAAATTCCAGTTATAGGTGCTTGATCTTTCAACTTGGATTTTCTGCCAAGCCTCGTCACCCTTAAATAAATCAGAATATTTTTGAGCAAAAACTTCGCGCGTTACATAAGAATTAATTGCGGCATCAATTTCTGCTTTGCTTGGCCAAATATCTTTCAAGAAAACCTTGCTGCCATCAGCTGCAATACCGATTGAATCAGTTGCTAAATTAATTTTTAAATTACCGCTTAATGCATAAGCAACAACAAGTGGTGGAGAACCTAAATAATTGGCTTTAACTAATGGATGAACGCGACCTTCAAAATTGCGGTTTCCCGAAAGCACTGCGCCAACTAAAAGATTTTTGGCTTTAATCGCTTCTTCAATTTGTGGATGCAGCGGGCCAGAATTTCCGATGCAAGTTGTGCAACCAAAACCAACTAAATAAAAACCCAGTTGATCAAGATATTTTTGCAAACCTGATTTTTCTAAATATTCGGCAACAACTTGCGAACCCGGTGCCAATGAGGTTTTAACGTGACCCTTAACTTTCAAACCTTTTTCAACTGCTTTTTTCGCTAACAAACCTGCGGCGATTAGAACTGAAGGATTGGAAGTGTTGGTACAAGATGTGATCGCAGCAATTACAACATCGCCATCGCCAATATCGCTGTTTAATTCAGGGATTAAAACTTTGCCGTCGTGATTAGAATTAAGCTCTTTTTGTAAAGCGACAAAAGATTCTTTAACATCAGGAAGAAGCACGCGATCTTGTGGTCTTTTCGGGCCAGCTAGGCTTGGCAAAATTGTCGAAATATCGAGTTCAAGAATTTCGCTAAATTCTGGCGCTTGATTATGATCCTCAACAAACATGCCTTGCGCTTTGGAATATTCTTTTACCAATTCAATATTTTCTTCGTCGCGCGCCGTAAGTTTTAGGTAATTTAATGTGATATAATCAATCGGGAATATACCACAAGTTGCGCCATATTCTGGTGCCATATTAGCAATTGTGGCGCGGTCTGCCAAGGAAAGTGCAGCAAGAGCTGATCCAAAAAATTCTACGAATTTTCCAACTACACCTTTTTTGCGCAGAATTTGCGTGATCGCTAAAACCAAGTCAGTTGCAGTAATTCCTTCCTGTAATTTTCCGAATAATTTAAAGCCGATAACTTCCGGAATTAGCATTGAAACTGGTTGACCAAGCATCGCCGCTTCAGCTTCAATTCCACCAACTCCCCAACCTAAAACAGCCAAACCGTTGATCATTGTAGTGTGGCTATCAGTTCCAACAACAGTGTCAGGATAAGCAACTAATTCGCCGTCAATTTGTCTGCTCCAAACTACACGGGCTAGATTTTCTAAATTCACTTGGTGGCAAATTCCGGTTCCCGGTGGAACGGCACGAAAATTATCAAAAGATTTTTGCGCCCATTTTAAAAATTCATAACGCTCAATATTTCTAGCATATTCAATATCGACGTTTTTTTGCAAAGCCTCTTTATTGCCATAATAATCAACTTGCACCGAATGATCGATAACAAGATCAACCGGAACTAGCGGATTAATTTTTTCTGGATTTTTATTTAAGCGAACCGAGGCATCGCGCATCGCTGCTAAATCAACAACTGCGGGCACGCCAGTAAAATCTTGCATCAAAACTCGAGCGGGAGAAAAAGCAATTTCGATTCTTTTTTCTGCGTTTTTTACCGAGTCAATAATGGCGCTGATATGTGATTCATTGACAATATCACCATCAAAATTTCGGATAACGTTTTCGAGAAGAATTTTTAAACTGAAAGGAAGTTTTGAAATATCGCGACCAACTTTATTTGCGGCGTCATTCAAGGAAAAATATTTATATTCTTTATTGGCGATTTTTAGAGAAGATTTTGGAATAAAATTTTTTGTCATAAATTCTTGTTGTTAATTAGAGCCAGTCGCCGAAACAACCCAGTTTGGATTTGCAGAATTAATATCTTTTTTGAAAGTCCAGATGTCGGTTATTTCATTAATTTCATCTTTTTTACCCTCAACTGTCTGACCTTTAGAATCAATGATGTAATTAATTTGTTTTGAGACAATTTTCATCACAACCGAAGCGTTATTTTCAAAAATAAGTGCCGAAATTATTTCAGATTTTTCAATCGAAATTAAGTTGGTGATAAGAGTTTTTTCTGCCGATTTTCTTTGAATAATTGCGCCTTCAAAACCTTTAAAAATTTTATCCGAAAGTAAAAATTTTAATGTTTCCAAATCAGCACTGGCAAAGGCTTTGAGAATCATTTCAAAAGCCGATTTTACACCATTAACAAAAAATTCTGCGGAAATATTGGTGCGGTTTAAAATATTGCCAAAGCTTTCTTTAGTTGCGGCATCAAGGCTATTTAATATTTTTTCACTCACCTGATTATCAGCTTCAATTACGATAGATGATTTGTGCTGTTGCTGCTTTATGAATTGCTGCGCCTCTAAAATTTTTTCTCGCGCCGAAACAACTTTTAATTCGATGTTCTTTTTCTCTTCCTCATCAACTTTTCCTAGCTGTTTATTGAGCTTGTAAAAGATAAAAAACGCAATTGCTGCAAAGAAGATAATATCCATTCAAGATAATTTTAGTGAGTGGGGCAAGCGACGGGGATCGAACCCGCGACCTTCAGAACCACAACCTGACGCTCTAACCAACTGAGCTACGCCTGCCACAAGAAAAACGAAAGCCCCTCAAAAATGAAGGGCGAGAAGTGCTGAGGAATTTAGATGTACAACCTGCTTTGTCAAGCAACCAAAGCTAATTTTTAGAAATTATTTTTTAATTTTTTTGCAGTTCAATAATATCTGCTTCAACCCTACCAACATTAGCTTGGCTATGAGCAACTTGTTCTTCAAGGTTATGAACTTCTTCTTTTAGTTTATTTATCGCCTTATCATCAACTTTACCACCGGCGGCTTTTAATTTTTCTAACTGTGAAAGTTCGAACTCTTTCATTTTTTTATCTATAGTCTGAATTTTTAATTTACCTTCAGCCATATTTAACAAAGTTTTAGTAGAATTGATTTGTACCGATTTATCAGTCTTGTCAGCTTTATCAGAGCTGCCAAGTAGTACATTACCTGCGTGAAGACCAACATCCGGACTTTTCATCAATATATCAGAAATTGAAGCGCCAAATTCTATCTTCATTTCAGTTGCAATAAATTTATCTGTTTCATCTTTTACATTTTTCAACACTTCTTGCAATGTAACATCACCTTTTTCTGCTTTAGCATCAGCAATTTCGTTCTCATGTTTCTGCGCAAGATCTTCTATTTTTTGTTCAATTTTTTCAGCTTTAGATTTCACTTCATTATTAATAGCTTCTGATGCTTCTAACGTAGGTTTACCCAAAATCATTTCTTGAAGTTGTTGCCTTGATTCTTCAAGAGCTTTATATTTATCTTCAAGATTTGCTGTTTTAGCATCAACAATTTCCTTCTCATTTTTCTGATCAGGAACTTCTATTTTTTGTTCAGTCATAGCTTTTGATTCTTCTAACGCGGTTTTTTTCTGCGCAGCAATTTCTTTTTCCATTTTCTGGATTTCTATCATTTTACCAATCATATCATTTAAAAGCTGTTCACGTACTTCTTTTTCTTCAGCTTCTTTTTCGGCTTTAGTGATACCTTCAACTTCTTTACTGGTAGATATACTTGAACTTCTATCTTTAACTTCCGGTTGAACAGCTTCTTCTTTCTTCGTAGTATCACCTTTTTCTGCTTTAGCATCAGAAATTTCGTTCTCATTTTTCTGATCAGGAACTTCTATTTCTGGAGGAGATGCGTCTTCTTTAGTTTTTGCCCTGAGTTCAGAAGTAACTTTAGCTTTTTCATTTGATTCTTCTAACACAGTTTTATCCGAGGTCATTTCTTTAAAATTTTGCTCTGATTTTCGAGGTGCTTTTTCATTTTCTGGAAGAAATGCGTCTTTTCTAACTTCTTCTTTTTTAGATTCTTCTAGACTATTTTTATCTTCTGATTTTATCTGATCTGGTCTCGTTTTAGTTTCAGCTTCTTTTGTGACATTGATTTTACTATCAGCTTCCAAAGCTTTCGGCGTTTCTTTTTGCAGACTTTTCTCTTTGGAAACATATTCTTCTTTAGTTTCTGCCCTGAGTTCAGAAGTAACTTTAGCTTTTTCATCGGAAGATGTATTCGCGCTTCCATCTTGAATTTCTGGCTGATATTGCGCTTCTTTTCCAACTTCAACTTTTCTATTGGAAGATGTACTTGAACTTCCAGCTTTAACTTCCTGTTGAACAGCTTCTTCTTTCTTCGTAGCATCACCTTTTTCTGCTTTAGCATCAGAAATTTCGTTCTCATTTTTCTGATCAGGAACTTCTATTTCTGGAAGAGATGCGTCTTCTTTAGTTTCTGCCCTGAGTTCAGAAGTAACTTTAGCTTTTTCATCGGAAGATGTATTCGCGCTTCCATCTTGAATTTCTAGCTGATATTGCGCTTCTTTTCCAACTTCAACTTTTCTATTGGAAGATGTACTTAAACTTCCAGCTTTAACTTCCGGTTGAACAGCTTCTTCTTTCTTTAAAGCTTCTTCTTTCTTTAAAGCTTCTTCTTTTTCAAGTAGAGATTTATTTATCTGATCCGATCTCATTTGAGTTTCAGTTTTCACTTTATTGATATCTTTGTCATTTTTGGTATCTTCTTTTTTGTTTTTATCTTCATCAGAACTAATGCCAACTATAGCTTTGGCGATTTCAAGATTAGTTGCTTTTTTCACTCCTGTTTTTATCAACTTAACTTCCAAAGATTCTTTAAGATTTCTCATCGCTTTATTACGCTGTTCATCCATTTTCTTTTCTTTAGAATCCCAATCTTTTAAAGGTTTGAAATTGATAATCTCAACTTCTGAACCAAATAATCCTGTTTTCAACTTAGCAAAATTTTGAGCTTCTTTTTTTGCCTCATCTAAATCTTTCAGATTTTTTGCTGAATCAATCGCCTTTTCAATTTTTTCGGCATTGATTTTACTATCAGCTTCCAAAGCTTTAAGTATTAATTTTTGATTTTCACCTTTGAAACCAAATTTACGGTGCAAGTAATCTAATTTTGCCGCTGCTTCAAAAAGAGTTTGCCCTTCTGTGGCAGTAATTTTAGTGCCTGTTTCATCAACTTTAATACCTAATAACACTTTCTCTATTCGTTCTTTTGCTGCTGTGTATGAATCTTTGTCTGGGGCTTTTGTAGAATCATTTATACCTAACCATTTTTTAAAACCATCTTTAGACTCTTTAATGTCTGATGATATTTTATTAAACACTCGCTGTCTTCCTCTTGGTCTGTATGGACCTTTCTCTATTTGAGCTATATCTTTTGCTAGGTCTTTTATAGCAATTTTACGTAACTGGCTTTGAAAAAATTCTCTTCTTTTAGTATCTTTTTCGTTTTTCTTTTCTGCTGCTCTGATATCTTTTGGCAAATCAGTTTTAGGAGTAACTTTTTCCAATTTAGCATCGCCTTTTAATAGATTAACCAAAGCTGTTGTTCGCGCGGCATCGGTTCGATCGGAAAGTGAACTAGCTTTTCTACTAAAAATATTCATTGCGCGATCAAGCGTATTGCTTCGATTCAATGGATTTAACCACAAAGCTTTTTGTAAAGCACTTCCAGATTCCCATCTCTCTTCATTGCGCAAGTTACGTAAGAAACTTTGTTGCGCCATTTCTGGATTACGAGCTTCGGTGCGTATTACGCCATCAAGCGCGCGCGATGCAAGATTTGGAACTTTTTTCCCAAGAACATTCGCGGTAACGTCAACTGCAGTTCGCATTGCATTAGCAGTTTTGCCTAAATTAGTTGTGGCATGAGAAGGTAAAGGAGAAATTGAAGATTGAGCTTCTGAATTTCTAAGATTTCTTTTGAATTCTCTTTCTTGAAGATGTTGTAAAAATTTATTCTGCAGTTCCGAATTTCCAGCAAAGCGTTTTGCAGCTTCTGCGGTTGAAAGTTCGGCCGAGCTTTTTAACACATCGTTAATATCTCTCGCCGCAACAGCAAAGGCGCTTCCACCAGCTTTTCCGGCATCTCTTCCTTCTTTACCAAGATATTTTTCAACAGCAGCCGATCCGCCAACCAAATTTTTCTCAGCCCAAGCCATGGCATTTGTTCTAAGTTGCTGCCTCATATCTTTGCCCAATGGAATTTTGTCGGGATCCTGATTTTTTAGTTTTTGCGCTTCTGCTTTTAAGAAATCTTTTAATGGCTGCTGTACCATTTTTTGGTCAAATCGAGCTTGAATTGCCTGTGAATCCAAACCAGTTATAGCAAATGTATTAGGCATGCTTCTGGAAAGTGCCGAGTAATTCAAATCTTTCGACAACATCTGATTACGTAATATATTATTTGCAGCTTGTCTTGCGTAAGAATCAGCTTCTTTGCCGGTTAAACCCTTGGAAGCAGCTTCTTTTTTACCTTTAGAAAGCGCAGAATCAATTTTCATATTATTATACATAGTTCCTGGGCTATTAATCGGAAAACTACTAAACATATTTCCTAAAGCTTGGGAAGCACCACTGAAGCGCATAATACCTCTTCCAATTTGCATCCCTTTTCCAACAGCATATCCCGCGTTATCAAATGCTTTTGAAAGGGCAGCAATTCCAACATCTTTAACGATACCCATTATTCCAGCAGCACCAGAGCCGTGACTAGCAATCTCTCCAGAGCCCGAAGAGCCATCGGATCTAATTTTTTCGCCACTAATATTAACAGAAAATAAGGCGCTCGAAACATCAGGAATTTTATCTATAATCAAACACAAAATAAATGTTAAACCTACAATCATCACATACATTATCAGCCATTGCATTAATGATCTGCTGCCAATATCAGAAACTAGAATCTTCAATGTAAAAATAGCCAGATTGCGATATTCCATACAAGCTCTGAAAGATAAAAGGTCAGTAAAGTTTTTATCAATTAAAGTTATAAAGCTGTAAAGAACAGAGAATAAAATTATAATTTCAACGGATCTCCCGCCCAAATATCCCAACCAGCTTCTAAACATCGAAGCAGTGTGACTAAAAAGCGTAAAACAAATAAATATTGGACCCAACGACAGCACAAAAATAATTTTCATGATGTTGATAGTATAGGACACAGCTGCCCAAAGCATAACATAAAGGAAATATAAAATTACCAAATAAGTGGCAGGAATTAGCAATATTCCGTAATAAGTTCCAAAAAACAGACCAAAAATTTTCTTCGCCGTGGCAACGGAAAATAATTTTTTGATTATCACGTCAATATAAGAAAAGCGCGTAGCATTACTTACATCAGCAGCGCGATCCATCTGAGAAATCACCGTCATTGAACTGGGATCAATATTAGAATCTGAAAGACTCATCATCATATCCACAACATAATCCATACTATCTTTAAAGAAGGCGACGATAATTTTATTGTAGAAATACCAACTGGTCGGGCTGGTAAAAAAAATGATCAAACCAATTTTTAAAATCCTGCTCATCACTTCTTTCTTACTCCATTCAGTCAGACCAAACATGTGAGCCGCACCAAACAATGCAATATAAAGACCCAAGGAAATTTGTACTACTGTAATAAAATTTGTATCCTGAACAATTGACTGATACATGGATTGAATAATGCCGCCTTGTCTATCGCCATTAGAGTCAACTCTACCAAGCATTGTATTTTCTACTAAAGAGACGAGAAATTCGAGCAATCCATCATCATAACCATTGTCTCTACCCACACCACGCAAGATTGAAATCTGATATTTTCCAAAATTATCATCATAATAATTATCGTAGATCTTGAATTTTACATATTCATTCGGACCATGATATTCATCATCAGAAGTGTTAGTGTCAGTACCATCATTGCCGGCGTTGTCATTTTTAAGAAAAATTCTGTTATTTGGGCTGGTGTAAACATAACGCGTCATATCACTGCCATCACTAGCTAAACATTTACCACTAGAATTACGCTTGATATTACATATTTCATAAGTTGAAAATAAATGATATAAACGCAGAGGAACTTCAGTTCCGCGACTTCCGAACAAACCTATATAAAGACCCATACCTCGATCATATTTACATGTAGTTTGCAGGTCAGCAGTTTTTACAGTTTCATCTTTATTGGAATAGTTAAGTGGAAAATGATAAGCGTTGTAATCAAGAGCAGTTCCATAAGCCGGATCATTGGTACAAGAACAAGAGTCTGGTAAGTTTTGATTGGATTTAGTCTTGCATTGAAGGAGCTTTGTCTCGCCATCTATTTCTTTTTCCGCAGAGGGAATTGATCTAATATTTGGATCATTACCTGAAGGTCCAGTATTAGTGTCAGAATAATTAATGCCGTCAGAAGTATATTTATAACATAAACAATTGGGAGTTGGTGGAGATAATTTCTTGGCGCAAAAATCACATCTGGCCATAGCGTTAAGCTTACTATTGTCTAATTCACCTCCACTCCATGGAGTCCAAGCGCCGCCGACCTGAATTAAAAATTTATCACCATTTGATTTTAATCCAGTTTCATGCCATTCAGCATTTTGACCCCCATTAACAGCGTCATAAGTGCCGGTAATTCCATCATTAGTTGGTTTCGCTTCTACGGTTAAGTTTTCTACATCAAACTCATCAATTTCAACGCAGCCATCATCGCATGAAAACAAAAAAGCAGCAGAAAAAATCAGAATAAAAATCTGTGTTATTTTCTTTGCCAGATTCATCAATAAGGAGGGATTATTTTTTAGACTATCAGTGGTACCTGCGGCCGGACTTGAACCGGCAAGAGCGATAAAGCTCCACGGATTTTAAGTCCGTTATGTCTACCATTCCATCACGCAGGCGAAAATAAAATGAGGGCGGAAAGTAGTTTTGGTCGCTTAAGAATTCTACAAGAATTTTAAAAAATTTTGATGTTAATTACTTAAGACACAATCTCAGGGTGAGATCGAGTTTTTTTGTGAACCAAGGTCACTAAATTTTTTGATTTAAACAAACTCTCGCAAAACCTTCTCAAACTCTTCTAACTCAACTCCCTTCTTAACTTCCGAACCACCAATTTTATTCAACAAAATAAATGTCAGCTTTCCATCTTCATTTTTTTTATCTTTGTAAAGATGACTCACCAAATTTCTTTCATCCCAATTTTGACGAATTTTTTTGGGATCAATAACAAATCCACAATTCTGTAAATGATTTTTTATACGTAAAAAATCATTTTTTGAAATCATCAAAAAATTCTGCGACATTTTCGCCGCCATCACCATTCCAAGCGCCACAGCTTCACCGTGCAAGATTTCATCCGAATAATTAGTTTCAGTTTCAAAAGTATGTCCAAAAGTATGACCAAAATTAAGCAACGCACGATCACCTGATTCTTTTTCATCGCGACCAACAATTTCGGCTTTTATTTCGCAAGAACGGCGAATTATTTTCTCTAAAACTTTTGCATCATATTCAAAAATTTTAGCATAATTTTTTTCTAAGAATTCAAAAAAATTTTCATCATAAATAAATCCATATTTCACAACTTCGGCGTAGCCTGATCTCATTTCTCGCAAGGGTAAAGTTTTTAAAAAACCTAAATCACAAATCACCAATTGCGGCTGATAAAAACTGCCGATTAAATTTTTCCCTGATTTACTATTCACCGCAGTTTTGCCACCAACCGAACTATCAACTGCCGCGAGCAATGTTGTTGGTACTTGCACAAAATCAATTCCGCGCAATAAAATTGCCGCAATAAAACCAGATAAATCGCCAATTACACCGCCGCCAAAAGCAATAATAAGAGATTTGCGATCAACGCCTTTCGCTAAAATTTCTTCACAAATTTCTTCTAAAAATGAAAAGGATTTTGTTTGTTCGCCAGCTTTGGTAATTATAGTTTCAACTTGAATTTTACTTTTTTGCAAAATGGTCTGCAACTTTGTCAAATGAAGCTTGGCAAGGTTTTCATCAGTAATTATAAAAATTTTACTATATTTTCTTTTGCCCAAAAATTCCGGCAAATATTCAATTGAATTTTCGCCAATTGCGATGTCGTAACTTCTTTCTGCGAGATTCACGGAAATTTTATTTTGCATTCTTGAGTAAATTTATTGATTTGAGAATTTTAGCAATCAGCACTTCGTGATTTTCATCACTAGTATCAAATTTAAAATCAGCTTCAGCGTAGATTGGATAACGCTTCGCTGCTAATTCTTCGAGAATTTCTCTTTTATATTTCTGATTTAAAAGTGGTCGCGTGGTTTTATTGCCGATGCGATGTAAAATGGTGTCAATCTTGGCAAAAAGCCAAATTGTGTAAGATTTTTCTTTCAGAATTTGCCTAGTATCAGAATCGATAAAAGCGCCGCCACCAAGCGATAAAACGATATTTTCATCGCGCTCAACTATTTCGCGGATAACTTTCTTTTCAACCTGACGAAAATATTTTTCGCCATTTTGGGCAAAAATTTCTTTGATGGTTTTGCGTTCGCGATCCTCAATTTCACAATCGCAATCGATAAAATAATATTTGGTTTTTTCTGCTAATTTAGCACCAATCGTGGTTTTACCAACACCCATCAAACCGACAATCGCGATGATTTTTTTATTCTTCATTCTTGAAAAAATTAATTGGCAAAACTAAATGCATAGACATAGGTTTACTTACACAAAGTTTAAATCAAGTTTCTTTCCGCAATATTATTTAACAATTCAGAGGTTTTGAATGTCCAACTTTAACAATAGAGCAACTTCTTTTGCTTCTGCAGCCGCAAGAACAACAACTTACGATTCGGCGCTGCGTGATTACATGGTGAAAGTTTACAATTTCATGGCAATTGCTTTAGCCATTTCTGGCGCCATCGCATTTCTAGTTGCAAACACTCCTTCCTTAATGGTAGTTATATTCGGAACTCCTTTAATGTGGGTTGCAATGCTTGCCCCACTTGGTTTTGTAATTTACATGGGTGCAAAATTAAATTCGATTTCTGCTGCAACTGCAAAAACTTATTTGTGGATTTACTCAGCATTAATGGGCATTTCTTTGGCCTCAATTTTTGTAGTTTACACCGGTACTAGCATTGCTCGCGTTTTCTTCATCACCGCTTCCGTGTTTGGCGCAATGAGCTTTTACGGATACACTACTAAAAAAGATTTAACCAACATGGGTTCATTTTTAACAATGGGCTTGATTGGCTTAATCGTTGCATCAATTGTTAATATTTTCTTAAAAAGTTCTGCTTTTGATTTTGCTATTTCTCTAATCGGTGTTTTACTTTTCATCGGCCTCACTGCTTACGACACTCAAAGAATCAAACAAACTTACTATCATTTTTCTGGCAACAGCGAAATGGTCTCTAAAATGGCGGTTGTAGGCGCGTTAAATCTTTACATGGATTTCATAAATCTTTTCTTGATGTTACTAAGATTCTTCGGCGACAGAAGATAATTTTCGAATTTTTTCATAAAAGAATTTTGTTCATAAAAAGAGTTGGGATTTAAAAACCCCCAACTCTTTTTTTTGCCTAAAATTTTCCTTCAAAAAATTTTACTTTTCCTCCAAAATAAAAAATCCCAAAATAATAAAATTACCTTATTGATTTTCTTTTTTTAAAAAAATAGCATGCCCGCCCCTTTAAAAAACTAAGTGAAAAAATCACCCAAAAAATTTAAAGAATATTCCCTGGTAGCTCAGCGGTAGAGCAAGTGACTGTTAATCACTTGGTCGGAGGTTCGATCCCTTCCCAGGGAGCCACTTAGCGTGGCTTCGTAAATTTACCATCAGATTGAAAGGCTGCTTCAATTCAAATAGCAGCTTCACGCCATTCATTCTTAAGTTCGAAAACATAAAAGCTATCAACTGCCTCTTTTCAGTGATTTTCGAACTTTCAAAAATTTCATAAGCCTTTGAAGCCAGAGAAATCAGGTTGGTAAGCGTCACTCCGAACTGTTCATCAGCATCATTATGAATTTTTAATTCAGCGTTAATTTGTCTTTCCTTTAGCTCGATTGCTTTTTTGTCATATTCATCCCGTGCAATACTCTTGGAAAGACGCATGTTCAAAAGAGTATCAAATTTTTGCTGAAGCTGAGCATTTTCTTTTTCCAGACTCGATACTTGCTTTGCATGAAATTCTTTTTCGGTTTTTGCACTATTCATCAAGTGCTGCTGCAATATTTTAAGAAGAAGTCGAAGAGCTTGCAGAAGATAGATTATCGCAGCTTTTAGAATTGAAATATCATGCAATTTCTGATGCTGAGAAAGAGCTTGGTGGTGTTGAAAAAATTCGTTCAAATTTCTTTGATTTTCAGAAAATTCTTTATTCAAATTATGGGCAAGAAAACGCTCAACAAAGTGAATTAATTATCTAATGAGTCTGTCGCAAATCAAACTTTTCGTCGAACTTTTCGCAATTCTGATTTGTTTCAAACGCACGTACATCTAAGTACGCTTACCTTTGAAACAAATCAGAATTGCGAAAAGTTTGATTTGCGACAGACTCTAATAAAAACTACAATAAAATTGATGTAAAACCAATCTAAGTTGCCGATAAATATGAAAAATCATGCATAGCTAAAATCATAAAAATCACTGAAATTTTAATCATGATTTTTTCTTTCTTCGAGCAAATTTTTACCAAAAAGACAAAGTTATGGCTATCAAGAGATAGTTTGTTTGATATATCAAATATATTTCTGATTCCTTTGGTTCTTAAATAAATTGTTAAATTCTTGGTGTTTTGTTATGAATTTTTTGGGAAGAATTTTTTTAATTTTTGGTTTTTTTATGATTTTTAACTCGCAAGCGCCGGCAAGTAATTACAAAAATCCTGATTATAATCCTGCAAAAAAACATCATCGTATCGATGGTTTTGTGAATCGTTATTTGTTGGAAATGCCACAAGGAAGCTTCTTGAAATGGCAATCAGAAAAATTAACCAAAGGTTTTCCGAAAAAAACTTCTGCGGAATTTCGCCAACAAATTTCTGCCAAAAAACCTGATTTAAATTTCATTCAAAATAATCGCGATGAAATCGCTGCAACTTGGATTGGGCATTCCACAATTTTATTACAAATTGAGGGCTTAAATATTTTAACCGACCCGCAATTCAGTGATCGCGCATCTCCAATTAGTTTTCTGGGGCCAAAACGTTTTGCGCCGCTTAATATAAATATTGCAGATTTGCCGCATATTGATGCGGTTTTAATTTCGCATAATCATTACGACCATCTTGATTTGGCGACGGTTCAAAAATTGATGAAACAAAAAAACGGCGCACCGAAATTTTTTGTGCCGCTTGGCGTGCAATATTGGTTTTTAAAAAATGTTGAAGGCGCGATTTTACAAAGTGAAGAGCAAAATATTTTTGCGATGGATTGGGATGATTCTTGCGAAATTGTCGGGAAAAATGCGCCAGTAAAAATTGAATTTTTAGCAGTACAACATTGGAGTGCGCGCTCAACTAGTGATCGCAATGAGACTTTATGGGGAAGTTTTGCGGTTTTATCGCCAAAATTCCGTTTCTGGTTTTCGGGAGATTTGGGTTATTCTAAAGATATTTCTGATATTGCCGATCGTTTAAAAAAACTCGATCTCGCTGCAATAGCAATTGGCGGTTATGAGCCAAGATGGTTTATGAAAAATTATCATGTTAATCCGCAGGAAGCAGTGAAAATAATGAAAGAATTAAATGCTAAAAAAGCGATCGCAATTCATTTCGGCACTTTCATGAATTTGACCGATGAGACTTTGGATCAACCAATATCTGATCTTAAAACAGCGCTTGATGAAGCGGGAATTGAAAAAGAAAGATTTTTGATTCCACTTTTAGGGGAAGGTTTTAGATACTTTTAGTTGATTTGCGACACCTTAATATACCAAGTTTTCAAAACTGAATTAACAAAATAAACTTAAAAACATGGCTGACGAAAATATTTTAGAACTCACCTTCAAAGAAATTACTACATCAAATCAGTTATTTTGTCAGTTTGATGATCATCACGGTGTGATTTTGCTCGATGTTAAAAATTCATTCACCGCTGAAGATTTTAAAGCTATTTCAAGATTGATTGATCCTTATTATGAAGCGCATGGCGAGCTTATGGGAATAATAATTAATTCAAAGAAATTTCCTTATTGGACTAGTCCAGAAAATCGTTCGCAATATTTGAATTTTGCCCAGACTAATCATTTCAAATTCAAAAAAGCCGCGCTGGTGATGGGAGGATTTTTTACTAAAATTGTAGTGCAAATTGCGAAAGGTCGTGTTCACCCGGAAGTAAAAATGTTTAAATATAATCGAATAGAAGAAGCACAGAGCTGGATTTTGGGGACATCGGTAATTTAGGTATAATTAAAAAATTGGGGGCTAAAAATCAGCTTTCTTCTTTTTATTCTCAAGACTTTCCAAAAAATTCTCTAATTGAGCAAATTAGAAACTAGCAAAAAACGACATAGTCATGTTGAGCTTGTCGAAGCATGATTTTAGGGATCAAAGCCTAGAATCATGCTTCGACAAGCTCAGCATGATTATGAGTTAGTTTGAAAATTTTTGAGAAATAGCCCCCCATTTTTTTAATTATGCCTAAAATTTTAAGCAAAAAAAAGCTCCTTTCGATAATTTTTTGAAAGGAGCTTTTTTAAAATTTTGAGAATTTTATATTAAAATTTACTGAATAATACGAGTTTTCATTTCGCCGCCAACATTATTATTTTCAACTGGTTTTAACTCTTCTGCTTTTGGAGATTCTTTCGCCGCTTTTGTATTTTTTTTGGCATGTTGTTTTTTAGCATGATGTTCAGATTTATGAGCTTTTTTAACCTTTGATAAATGATGTTTTTTCTGATGTGATTTAGCGTTAGCATCAGTAACTGCAACGGCAGATAAAGATAATACTGCAATAATGGCAGCAATAATTTTATAAGAAGTTTTCATTTTTTAAGAAAAAATAATTTTAAATATTAGATGGTTTTTGATGATGCTTTAATAAGTTTTTATTCTACGATTTGAAAACAGCCAACTAATTTAATAAATTTTCATATTTAGCAAATCCTTCAAATAAAAGGCTATACCCAACAAACTATCTCTCGATAGAATTAGTTATTCTTCGATGGTTTTCTATATAGAGCCATTCAACACCAATTTATGGAAGTTGTTACCACAATGAAAAGATATTTTTTTCACAAGAAATACAAAATCCCGCACACTTATTTTTGTATAGCATATACAATTTTGCTTTATGCGATATATAACGCCTTGAATTTTGATAAAATTGCTAAGTGGTTTTATATAAAAGATAAAGTTGATTATAGTGGTTTGACGGCTTTTATAATCATTGGTTTTTGTGCTTCTGTTGCAGTTTTTTCTCTTCTTTTTCATCGCCGAATAGCAAAACCTATTGCCATTATTTTTATAATTTTGGGCGCGATATCAACATATTTTACCGCTAAATATAATGTTGTAATTGATAGAACTATGATCATGAACGCAATCAATACTGATGCTTCGGAAGTCCACAGTTTGCTGTCTTTTCAGATGATTCCTTATTTTATATTTTTGATGGTGCTGCCGATTCTGGCAATATTATTTGTTGAGGTCACTTTTAAACCGACTACCAAATATTTGTTGGCATCACTTAAATTATGCGTCATTGCACTTGTTGTCGGTATTGGTTTACTATATGTAAAGTTTGACAGCGTTCATCGCGCTTCTAATCTTTCGAAGAAATATATATTGCACACTGTAATTCCGTTAAATTATTTCCAAAGCATTGGCAGCATTACTCAACATGCGGTCGCGCCATATTTTTCTAAGAAGAAAAAAAATATTGAGATTTCCGGGCAGATAACCACGCAAGATAATTTAGTAGTTGTGCTGGCAATTGGCGAAACATCAAGGCAGCAAAATTTCAGCCTGTATGGATATAAAAGACAAAATACCAACCCAGTTTTATCAAAGGAAAAAAATCTTCATTTATTAAACGGAATTGCTCGCGTTGGATCAACATTATATGCATTGCCCGAGATTTTAGTAAAACATGACGTGCCTTTGATAGCAATCACTTCCAAGCTTGGCATTAATACTTCATGCTATGTTAATTATACTCTTTACGATAATTGCAATTCTGTTGGTGAAGTTAAGGTTTCCAATTGTGGACATGATGGAGTTTGCTACGATGAAGATGTGGTTCCGTTGTTAAGCAATAACCTCAAATCATATAATTCTGGATATAGATTAATTGTTTTGCATCTTGGCGGCGGAAGTCACGGACCTAGTTACAATGAAAGATATCCGGCAGAATTTCAGCGTTTCCAACCAATGTGTTATGATGCCGATGTTGTTAATCAATGTTCTCTGGAGCAGCTTTATAATTCTTATGATAACACAATATTATATGTTGATCATGTGCTGGGGAAAATAATTAATACTCTTGATAAATCGAAAAAACCTTACGTTTTTATTTATTTGTCAGATCACGGTGAATCATTGATGGAAGATGGAAAAATATTTCATGGAATGCCACCAGGAATAGCATTGCCGCCGGAACAAGCGCATATTCCACTTATAGTTAAATCTTCAATTCCAATATCAATCAAAAAACGTCAGGAATATGGTCAACAAGATGTTTTTGATAGCATTCTCGATCTATTTTCAATTGTGACAAATGTTTACGACAAAGACAAAAGTTTTATTAAAAAAATAAATGAAAAAAATTAACTCGGTCACAGCAAAATTTTGTCTTTGGATTTTAGTAATATCGCTGGTTTTAATTGTGGCGTTTTTATTGCTACAAAAAGATGTCAAAATATTAAACGAAACAAGAGTGGCTTTAATTGATAAAATTGGGAATAATTACGTGTTTCGCGGTAATAATCCTTTTATCATAAAAGATGGTAAAATGATTTTTGCTTATGATGAAATTACTTCATATTTTAACAAAATATTAACGAAAAAAGGTGAAAAGCCACTTGATGATTATTATTTGATCGATGTGAGTTTGCTGGATATCGATCAATATTTTGTAATAAAAAAAGAAGAAGAATTTTTTGCCCAACATCCAAAAAATGGTGAATTGATCAATTTTTCAACTCTGTCAATTAGTTTGTTACTTGGAAAATTTCCTCATTCCAACATCGTTAATAAATCATTAAACGACTACAATTTATGGGTAAGTGATAGGTTAAAACAAATTTACGAATTAGCCTCAAAGCAAACAAATAAGACAGTTATTGTTTACATACATTGCAATTCAGGACGTGATAGAACTGGTTTGATGATAACAGGCTATAGATTGTTGTTTAATAATATGCCACTAAGAGAAACAAGAATTATGGATTTGAAAGAAGCGCAAAGAAGTAGCGTGGCTTCTTATGATGAAGCAATACGTTCTTACTGCAAATATGTGAAAAAAACTTATAACAAACCTGATGATTATTGCGCTTATTTCAATTCACCAAATTGAACTTGTGCCAACCGCCCTTTTAATTTCAAGTGATAAAGTGATTTGTTATAAAGCTGCTTAAAAGTCTCTAATCACCAATATTTCAACTATGATTAATCATCAGAAAAAATCCTCTTTCGTAGAATTTGTAACCTTAATGGCGCTTTATGTGTCGCTGATGGCGATGTCGATTGATATGATTTTGCCAGCACTTTTTTTAATGGGAAAAGATTTTGGAATTATCGATCAAAACCAGATGCAATATGTTATCGGGATTTTGTTTTTGGGTTTTACTTTTGGGCAAATAGTTTACGGACCAATAGCTGATAGTTTTGGCCGCAAGCCGACAGTTTATTTAGGGCTGATAATTTTTGTAGCAGGCAATATTTTGAGTATCACGGCTCAGGATTATTCAATGATGTTGCTGGGTCGATTTTTGCAAGGCTTTGGCGCTGCATCACCTAGAATTGTAAGCATTGCCATCATTCGCGATCTTTACAAAGGGCGAGATATGGCGCGTGTAATGTCATTTGTTATGACAATTTTTATCATCATTCCCGTAATCGCACCAAGCATTGGTCAGGCTTTGCTGTTTTTTATGAGCTGGCGTTTTCTTTTTGTAATTTTTTTAACAACAGCAATTATCGCAACGGTTTGGACATTTATCCGTCTTCCCGAAACTTTAAAAAAACAAGATGTTCGCCCCTTTAATTTGCCGACAATTTGGAAAGATCTTTTGCTGGTTCTCGGCAATAAATTTGCTGTAGGTTACACAATTTGCAATGGTCTGGTTTTTGGGGCTTTGGTTGGTTATTTATCTTCAAGCCGCCAGATTTTTCAGGATTATTTTCAAGTGGGAGAATTGTTTCCAATTTATTTTGGCATTTCCGCACTTTCAGTTGGCGCTTCTTCGATTGTAAATTCGATGATTGTAAAAAAATATGGCATGAAATTAATCTGCCATCAAGCGCTGCTTTTGATGATGGCGATGTCGATTTCTTTTTTTCTGGTGTCAATTTTTCAAAATCATCAAGTGCTGATTTGGCAATTTATGATTTTTGCCGTAATTACTTTTTTTGCTTTGGGAATGTTGTTTGGAAATCTCAATGCTATGGCGATGGAACAAATGGGACACGTTGCTGGCGTTGCAGCAGCAGTTAACGGTTGCTTATCTTCCGGAATTTCTGTAATCATCGGAACTGCAATTGGCCAATCTTACAATAACACTCTAACACCGATATTTTGTGGTTTTTTTCTTCTAACCAGTTCAGCCTTTTTATTACAAAAATGGTTAGGAAAAAAGTCGTAACTGCAATTTTCTGGTTAAGTAAAAATCGTAGTCATGCTGAGCTTGTCGAAGCATGATTATAGGGCTTCGAGCTTAGAATCATGCTTCGACAAGCTCAGCATGACTACGAGATGTTCTTTTTTAGATCGAAAAAACTAGCTCTTAATTATTGCCCAGATTGAAGCTATTAAAAAATTTGCTACCACATCTCGTTTTTCAAATAGAAATTTTTGAATATCTTTTAACTCAATTCTTCTTCCAGTATTTAGTATAAGAAACGATTCTCCAGAATTTTCGCCATAAAATGTGTTTATCGTTCCTAAAGTTATATATTTTTGATGAGTTAATAAATCTCTGACCGTTTCTTTGTTATGCGATAAAATTAGGTTATCGTTTAAATCGGATTGGTACCGCTTGTAAATTGATTTAAGATTAATCGGTAAAGATTTAATAAACTTAGGAAAATCATTAGAATCTACTTCTTTGTAACATAGTCTTACCCCTTGTTTAAAGTAATCAAGAGATGCTCTGATTTTTAGAATAAAAGCCTGAAACTCATAATCTAATTTTCTTGTATAGAGATTGCCGTAGGCCATGGTTTGATTATGGATTTGTTGAGATTGTTTTCTCAGTGATTGATCCAAAGATATCTGTAAATCATCTATTTGTTTAATATGATAATCTGCTGAATAAATTATGTCCCTTATGTTGTGTATTTGCTCTATAAAGTTTTTCCAGTTCTCATAATTTTTTGAGTATAAGTCTCTTATTGTCTTAGAAAGCTCTGTTAAATTTTTATCTCTAATTTTTGGATCAGCTAAGAAATTACAAATTTCCGTAAATTGTTTTTCTAAATCTGGGTCTGGTTTTACGTACCAAGTTTTTTCAAATTCAAAAACGTTGTCTGGCATGACTTCTAAAATGTTTAGAAATTTTTGAAGAAGCGGAAGTTGTCCTTCATAATTTCCAGTTTCTTTAGCCAAAGATATTTGCTGTAGAAATTCTTTTTTAGTTATTTCAAGAAGGTTTTTTTCATTCATTTTTGTAATCAAAATTTATTTACCTAAACAATTTTACATACCCTTCAAACACAAAATTACGATTGCGTTTTTGACCTGTAATTTCTTTCAAAATTCCCAATTTCACAAAATCATCAATCAAACGTAAAGCAGTTGAGATATTAATTTTGAAAAGCTTGACCACATCAGCGCTATCAACCATCGGGTTTGAATAAAGATGCTGTAAAAACTCTCTCGCCATTTCTTGTTTTTTGCCAAGTTTAGCAATTTTTGCTTCCGCATCACTTCGTAATTTGATAATATTTTTGAAAGTTTGAATCGAGTTTTCCGAAGTTGCTCGCACGCCTTCAACAAAGAATTTAAGCCACTGAACCAAATCATTATGAGTTCGAACGCGCGTCAAATTGTCGTAATAAAGCGAGCGGTGCTTTTCAAAAAAATCAGACAAATAAAGTGTTGGCTTTATCAGTAAATCATTGCTCACCAAATAAAGCGTAATCAACAACCGCCCAATTCTACCATTGCCATCAAGAAAAGGGTGAATGGTTTCGAATTGATAATGAGCGATGCCAATTTTTATTAGTTGTGGAATTGCTAAATTTTCGTTGTGCAAAAATTTTTCTAAATCGGCCATTAAATCATTAACCGAAGACTCGTGCGGCGGAATAAAAACCGCATCGCGTAAACTAGCGCCACCAATCCAGTTCTGGCTTTTACGAAACTCACCTGGTGTTTTACGATTTCCACGAACTCCTTGCATCAAGATTTTATGCGCTTGTTTTAGTAATCTGTTACTTAGCGGAATTTTATCCAAAGATTTAATTGAACCGTTCATCGAGTCGACATAATTGTGTACTTCAAGCCAATCATCCTTCTTTTCCGCTTCGATATATTCTGCTTTTTGCACTGCATCATCAATGTTGGTTTGCGTTCCTTCAATTCTGCTGCTCTTCGTTCCTTCTTTTAAAATGTGCATTTTGATGAAGAAGTCGACATCAGGAATTAACTGCGAAAAAGCATTTAGTTCGCCAAGTTTAATATCCGCCTGACTCAAGATAAGTTGCAACTCTGCGTTATCAACCAACCATTCAGTATTTATTAAATTCGGCTCAAAACTTTTATACTGAAAACGCTGAACCAACTTGCCTGATTTGAAATTAGTAATGCTCATAAATTGTTTAAAAATTGATTTTAGGCAATTAAAAATATCCTTACTTGCATTTCAAGTGGTTTTGTGCAAATTTTCTTGATGAGTTTAGAATTTTTTAAGTCGAAATTAAAATTCTACTTACTCAAGCTCACTGATTTTAAAACAATAATCCTATCTAGTTAGGCGCTATTGATTATTAAGTGTTTCTTAGAAGTCGAAGGTGATAATATTTTCCAATATTTGTTTTAAAAATTAACAGGAGAAAACATGATTAAAGCCAAAGGAATCGCCACTCAAGGTGCAACAGAAAAACTTTCTCCATTTTCTTTTGAAAGAAGAGAGCCACGGGAAAATGATGTGGTAATTGATATTTTATTTTGCGGTGTTTGTCATTCTGACATTCACTCAGCGCGCAATGAATGGGGCGGGACTCATTATCCATTTGTGCCGGGACATGAAATTGTTGGGCGCGTTAGCAAAGTGGGAAATAAAATCAGTAAATTTAAAATTGGAGATTTGGTTGGAGTTGGTTGCTTGGTTGATAGTTGTCGCAAATGCAATTCATGCGATGAAGGGCTTGAGCAATATTGTGAAAATGGGTTTGTAGGCACTTATAACGGCGCAGATAAAATTGGCGGTACTCCGAATAAATTTACTTTTGGTGGATATTCTAACGTGATTACCGTTGATGAACATTTCGTTTTAAAAATTCCACAAAACCTTGATCCCGCTGCCGCCGCACCTTTACTTTGCGCGGGCATTACCACTTATTCACCATTAAAGCATTGGAAAGTTGGAGAGGGTCACAAAATTGGAATTATTGGTTTGGGCGGTCTTGGTCATATGGGTGTGAAATTGGCGCATGCGATGAAAGCAAAAGTTGTTGTGATCACAACTTCACCGGAAAAAACAGAAGATGCTAAAAAACTTGGCGCTGATGAAGTGTTGATATCAAAAGACGAAATCGCAATGAAAGCCACGCAAAATAGTTTTGATTTTTTGCTTAACACAATTCCGGTTGGTCACGATGTTGATCAATATATGAATTTGCTGAAGCGCGACGGCACCATGATTATTGTTGGCGCAATCGAACAATTAAAAAAAGTGAACGGCATACCTTTCATTTTTCGTCGTCGCAGCATGGCGGGATCATTAATTGGTGGCTTGGCAGAAACTCAGGAAATGCTTAATTTTTGCGGTGAACATAACATAGTTTGCGACATCGAAAAAATTAACGTCGAAGAAATAAACGAAGCTTATGATCGCACAGTAAAAGGTGATGTGAAATATCGTTTCGTGATTGATATGGCATCACTAATTTGATGAGTTGCGAATTATATTCAGAGGTTTTTAACCAATAAAATGACTCAAATTCTGAAAATAGTGAACAAAAATATTTTACCCAAGGATGGTCAAGTAATTTATCTAGGAAGTGTTTTAGAAGATTTGGTAGCACTAGAATTTTATCAAAGACTGCTCAAGGAAATTGATTGGCGCAATGATGAAGTAATTATTTTTGGTAAAAAAATTATCACTTCGCGCAAAACTGCTTGGTATGGCGATCAGGAATTTATCTATCAATATTCTAAAATTAATAGATCTGCTCTATCATGGAATCCAATTTTAAAAATTGTAAAAAATCTTGTTGAAAAAGTAAGTGGGGAAAAATTCAACTCATGTCTGCTAAATCTTTATCACAATGGTGCAGAAGGAATGGGATGGCATTGTGACAACGAGAGTTCAATCGTGAAAAATTCTACTATTGCATCACTTAGCTTGGGTTCTGAGCGTAAATTTTCTTTTAAACATAAAATTAGCAAAGAAACATTTTCACTAAATTTACAAAATGGGAGCCTGCTTTTAATGCAAGGAAAAACACAGCAAAATTGGCTTCATAGTTTGCCTAAAGCTATGAAAATCAAAGAACCGAGAATCAATTTAACTTTTAGAAAAATGTTATCAAATTCTGACTAAAATGATATTCACTCCAAAATTCTAAATCACTGTTGCTATCTTAAAAAGTCTCAATGGAGCAGAAAAATTCTTTCCACTATTATATCAATTTCTAAAATCTTCGCGGGAATGACAGCTACGTCCATTAATAAAAACTATTTCGTCAAATTATTTTCAGATTTACTCTTCGTCAAAGATTGAAAATGATCATTTTGTTTTTCTAAACTACTTAAATCATTTTCAGATTTACTTCTTTTTGAGATTATTAAATTAGGAGGATTGCTTCCCTGTATATCCTCTATTTCCATAACCAAATCCTGATTTCCTAACGATGAATATCCACCTTCACCAACATTATCTTGCTCATTCACAACACCCATTTCCACATCACCATCATCAAGCTCTTCAACTTGAGGATGCTCTCTAATTTTAGAATAATTATTTAATGATTCTGCAGTAAGTCTTACAACATTAGATACAAGAGAGGCAACTCCAAAATTAGCAGCTGAAGCAAAAACTTTTTCTGAAATTAAAGATGATGTTGAAGCGCTATGTAAAGTTCCAAAAAAAGCGAATACTTTCGCTAATTCGGTAGAGAATTTTATTAAACCTTCTGAGCAGTTATTTTTATCAATATTACTTTCTATCTCTGATTTTATCGCCTTCTTTAATTTATCTTTTTCTTCATCAGAAAATTCATTCAAAAAATCTTCTTCAAATAATTTTACAGTACCGCGTTTTCTTGCATTATCAGCAATATCTAATAATTCCTTTACCACAACTTTTGAAGCTGCAAAAAGCAAATATTGCTTATCCTCAGGAAGCCCAGAAAAATTAGTAGCAAGCCCCGCAATTGCATAAGATATCCACATTTTTCCTACACCAAAAGGCGATTCTCTAGGAACCTCAAAGCTTGACAAATCTTCTTCTATTTGCTGCGAAGCTGCGACAAGATCCTCGGGAGATATTTTGGAAATTTTATCTTTGACTAAATTAGCCTCATCATTAGGTGCAAAAACATAATTTCTAATTACAGCTATTGCTGCAAGAGTAGTCAGTAAAGATATGCCACAAACTATCAAACCATCGCGAGTATATTCATCGATATCTGTTTCATCTTTAATACTGACTCTGGTGAAATTAGAAGATGGATTTGCTAAATAATCTTTTAAAAACTCTGCCGTATCATGACTTTCATTGTAACTCTGAAAAAAATAAAAAATGGCTCCTCCGATAGCATTAGTAACAACATCTAGTAACGAATTAGCAATCTTGTTTCCAGCATTTAAAGATTCAGAATTTTGACTTCTGCTTATAACACTAACCACCTCTTCCTTATCTTTCTCGCTAAGATCCCATGATTTTATTCCAAGAAAACCCGCAACAAGTTGGGGTAAAACACTTCGTGACATTTTTTATTTAAAATAATTATTTACCTTAAGGGCACCTCTAAAAATCCAAATTTACCCAAGCAAACTCGATTCCAAAGATTTTTTGATTCCGAATTTTTGAATAAAAATTCAGTTGGGAAAAATCTTATTTTTATAGCCTAATTTAACAATAGTTTTGATGTTTTTTTGTGATTTTTTGTGGGTTTTTTGGCGCGGCTTCTGTTCTAAGTAGATGCCAACGCAACTATCCCGTCACGCTTGAGCAGCTGCCCTAGACGCACCATGTTGTAGGTCAAATTCATCATTCCAATCTTCACCTCAGCGCGAAGAAGGCCGATAGTTCTGGTGAAGTGGCTTCCCATTTGGGCTTGGGCGCCGAAGATGTGTTCAACTCTTGACCTAACTTTTGATTTTTTGGTGTTGGAGAGTTTTTGTTCTGCTGTGAGTGGATGATTTTTCGATCCCTTTTCACAAATTTGGCTTTCGATGTTGAAAGTAAGCAATAGAGCGTTGATTTGCCTACAACATGCTTTCTGCAAACCTCTAAAGCATTAATCCCTGAATTATACTCTTTCAAAACCTCAAGAATTTTGGCTTCACTGAACTTTGTACTCATATTTTTTACTCCAAAAAAGATCATTGTTAAATGATCGATATTTTAACAAAAAAGCTGA
>CAMAXU010000018.1 GCA_945862455.1 Rickettsia typhi
CAGTTATACCGGCGATTGGAGAAGCTTTGGTTAAACTTTGGGCAGCAGCGATTTTAGATTTTTTGACCAAGCCGTTGGCGGTCATTACTCCGGCGATTAAAATTCCTATGATTGCGATAACGGCGGAGAGTTCGATTAGGGTGAAGGCGGTTTTATTTTTATACATCTTATTCGATATTAATTAATCAATGTTCATTAATTTTTTACAAAATCAACTGCGCAATTTTTTGAAAAATCTCAACAGTTTTTGATTTTTTATCCAACAGCACAATCGGTGTTCTTTCTTCACTCGAATCAGATATTTCCTGCATAATCGGCACTTCGCCTAAAAATTTTATTGCCATTTTTTCAGCTAATTTTTTCGCACCATCTTTGCCAAATAAATATTTTTTTTCCGTCCCAATTTCTAGATAGGACATATTTTGAATCAAGCCTAAAATTGGAATTTTTAATTTTTCGAAACAATCAATTGATTTTACCACATCAATAACGGAAAGGCTTTGCGGCGTTGAAACAATTACGATTCCGGCAAGTGGAAATTTTTCCGCCATGCTTAAATAAACATCTCCAGTTCCGGGTGGCATGTCGATAATCATAACATCAACTTCCTTGCCGTCACTTTTCCAATTCACGCTGCGGATTAATTGATAAAGAATTTTTGTGACCATCGGACCACGCCAAACACCAGCTGAATTTGGATCGGTTAAAGAACCAATTGAAATGCATTTAACACCATACGCAACCAATGGCAAAATTAGGCCATTTTCTTGTTCCGGTTTGTTTTTTAAATTCATTAAATGTGGCACGGAAGGTCCATAAATATCAGCGTCAACTAGTGCCACGTTTTTTCCCATTTGCTGCAAACTAACTGCCAAATTACAGGCTATTGTAGATTTTCCAACGCCACCTTTCGCCGAGGCAACAGCAATAATTTTTTTAACAGCAACCACATCAGGAATTTGACGCATGAAATCGGATAGAGTTTTTTCAGTCATTATGGAGAAGTTTTTAATTGAAAAAGGATTAGGGCGGCACTAAAACATTAATTCCTTTCAAAAACAATATTTCAAATCAACGATGTTAAAACTTTTTATGAATAGTAAAAATGATGGCTCCCAAGGTCCTTGGGGGCCATGGAGCGGCGGCGGTGAGAATAAAGGACCAAAACAGGAAAATCCGAAATCAAAAAAACCCCAACAAGCACAAAATGATTTGGATGATTTTCTAAAAAAAGCTGATGATTTTTTCAAAAAACTTTTTTCTGGCAATAATTTTTCTGGCAATAATGGTCAAAATGGCTGGAATAATTTTTCTAAAAAAACTCCGAAATCAATCATTGGCATTTTCATTTTAGGCTTTCTTTTTTTATGGCTTTTAACCGGAGTTTTTAAAGTTGATTCCGATGAAAACGCCGCCGTTCTTTACTTCGGAAAATTTTATTCAATCGCAACTCCGGGTTTGAATTACCACATTCCCTACCCTTTTGGTCAAGTAATCAAAAAAAGCGTTACAACTGTTAACAGTGAAGAATTTGGTTTTTCTTCCAGTTCGCGCAAATCTGAAAAAAGAAATTTCGACGCTGAAAGTTTAATGCTTACGGGAGACGAAAATATCGTCGATATTGAATTCCAGATTCAATGGCAAATTGCCAATATTCGCGATTTCGTTTTCAACATCGCCGAACCAAATCAGGCAATCCGCAAAGCATCTGAAGGCGCAATGCGCGAGATTATTGCCCGCACTCCAATCGCCAGCGCTTTGGCAGATGGCAAAGCTAAAATCGAAGCAGAAGTAAAAGATTTATTACAACAAACCTTAGATTCTTACGGCGCCGGCGTTCGCATCGTTTCAGTGCAATTGCACCGCGTTGATCCACCGTCGCAAGTAATTGACGCTTTCCGCGATGTTCAAACTGCCAAAGCCGACAAAGAAAAAGAAATTAACCAAGCTCAATCTTATGCCAACGATATCATTCCAAGAGCACGCGGCGCAGCTTCGCAGCTTAAAGAACAATCAGAAGCTTATGCGCAAGAAGTTGTAACCAATTCTAAAGGTGAAGCCGAAAGATTTTTGTCGGTTTACAATCAATATGTAAAAGCCAAACAAGTTACAAAAAAACGGATTTATTTAGAAACCATGGAAAAAATTTATCATAATAATGACAAAATTTTTATCGATAAAAGCGCTGCCAAATCAGGCGTGATGCCCTATTTTCCTTTAAACGAAATTTCTTCATCACCAAAAGCGGGGAGCAAATAATGACTTATCAAACTAAAAAAATTCTTATCATTTCAACAATCGCAATTTTACTTTTTTTAAGCACAATTTTTACGGTTGATCAAAGGCAACAGGTTTTAATTTTACAATTCGGTCAACCGATTCGCACTATTAACAAACCAGGAATAAAATTTAAAATTCCACTTTTACAAAATGCTGTTTTCTTTGACAAAAGAATTATCGATTTGGGCATTTCGGAGCAGGAAGTTATTGCTTCGGATCAAAAACGCTTAATCATTAATGCTTTTGCTAAATATCAAATTATTGATCCCTTGAAGTTTTACACGACAGTTGGAACAACTCAGGGTTTTGCCAATAAAATTTCTGGCATATTAGATTCAAGCTTGCGCCAAGTGATTGGAGAAGTGACTTTGAGCGAACTCTTGACCGAAAATCGCAGCAATATTATGGCAAAAATCAAAGATGTTGTAAGTGCAGCATCCGAAATTTTTGGAGTAAAAATTGTTGATGTGCGCATTATGCGCGCCGATTTGCCGAAAGAAAATAGCGACGCAATTTACGCCAGAATGCAAACTGAACGCGAAAAAGAAGCTCGCGAAATTAGAGCCAATGGCGCCGAAGAAGCCGATAAAATTCGCGCTGCTGCCGATAAAGAAAGGACAATAATTCTTGCCGAAGCCAAAAAAAATTCCGATATAACCAGAGGAAATGGCGAGGCTGAATCAAATAAAATTTACGCCAATTCTTACGGCCGCGATCCCGAATTTGCCGATTTCTATCGTTCGATGAGCGCTTATAAAGAAGCATTGAATAGCGAAAAAACAAAGATGGTGATTTCCCCCGATGGAGAATTTTTTAAGTATTTTGGGAATAAGTAATCCTCGCCGCAGGACGGGATTTGCAATCCCGTCCTCACTTTCAGTTCAAATTTAAACAAGGGAATGAACATGTGGACTGGGTTACAAACCCAGTCCAGCGCAGAGTGATGTTTCCGACTTTTTTGCGAACTTGTCGCAGCAGCTTATTAATTTTTTGTCATAAACAAAATGACTTTTTTGAATTTTTGTTTATCCTTTTTGGTATAAAACCGATTTTTAATCAAATTAATTTATGATCCAGAGCCTTACATATCGCAAAGCTGCAATAAATGATCTAGAGCAAATCGTTAATCTGCTTCTTGAAGATGAACTTGGTCAAACCCGCGAGAGTAAAAAGCCGGAATTAAATCAGAACTACATCGAGGCGTTTCGTAAAATAAATGCTGACCCTAATCAATATCTGATGGTCGTGGAAAGTAACCATGAGATTGTTGCAACATGCCATCTGACAATAATGCCATCCCTTACTTTTACAGGCTCTACGAGAATGCAGATTGAAGCCGTGCGCGTAATAGAAAAACATCGAGGTCATAAAATTGGTGAATGGATGATGAATGCCGCGATCACTTATGCAAAATCAAAAGGGGCAACAATTCTGCAATTAACAACAAATAAAAAGCGCCCTAGAGCAAAAACTTTCTATGAAAAAATAGGCTTTGAAGCAAGCCATGAAGGAATGAAACTATATTTGAAATGATCATAAAAAAATACGAAACAGAAAGATTAATTTTGCGGCAGTGGCAAGAGTCTGATATTGCGCCATTTGCAGAAATGAACTCGCCGCAGGACGGGATTTGCAATCCCGTCCTCACTTTCAGTTCAAATTTAAACAAGGGAATGAACATGTGGACTGGGATGACAATTGGCAAGAAGTTGCTTGATGAATGCGAAAAAAAAGCAAAAAATATCGGCGCCAAAAAAAAGAAAGTTCAACAAATTTTAATTGTTTGCGGCGATCATGATATGCAGAAATTTTCTTTGCTTGAAACTATAAATATGAAGGTTGCAAGTAGGTGGTATACAAGAAAAACTACTTAAATTATTTATTTTAAAATCTAACATAAAAACACTAACAACAATCATGAATCCAATAAAACTCTCAATTTCACTCTGCATTTTTTTGGCATTTTCAAACCAAGCTTTCGCCCAAAAAGCCAATACAAAAATAGAATCAATCCCATCCAAAGCGAATGTAATGAACGGTTTTGCTGATATTGTTGAAGAGCTTCTTCCTGCGGTTGTTAACATTTCTACAACTCAAGAAGTGCAAAATATTAACAATTCTGTCGATCAATCTTTGCTTGGCGATTTACCAAAAAGTCCGATTTTGGAAGATTTTAGAAGCCAACTCGAAAACCAATTTCGCGGTCAACAAAATACTAGAAAAAAAGTTGCTTCAATTGGTTCCGGTTTTTTAATTTCAAAAGATGGATTTGTTGTGACTATTTTCCACGTAGTTGAAGATGCCAGCGAAATCACAGTTTCACTAAGCGACGGTAGCAAATATAAAGCCAAAGTTATCGGCGTTGATAAAAAAACTGACTTAGCTTTGTTGAAAATTAATCCAGAAAAAGAATTAAAATTCGTCAAATTCGGTGATTCCGACAAATCTCGAATTGGTGATTGGGCAATCATTATCGGCAATCCTTACGGACTTGGCGGCTCGGTTTCCATCGGCATCGTTTCCGCACGCAGTCGCGATATTAACAATAATCAATCTGACGATTTCATTCAAACTGACGCCGCAATTAATAAAGGAAATTCTGGCGGCCCAATGTTTAACGTGCGCGGCGAAGTGATCGGCATTAACACTGCAATTTATTCACCTTCCGGCGGCAGCATTGGCATTGGTTTCGCCCGCACTTCTGCAACCGCAACGCAAGTGATTCGTCAATTAAGAGAACAAGGCGAAGTTACGCGCGGCTGGCTTGGAATCTCGGTTCAAGACGTTTCCGAAGAAATTGCCGAATCAATGAAAATTGAAAAAAACCGTGGCGCTTTTGTGACCGAAGTTACCAAAGATGGACCAGCTGACAAAGGCGGAATAATTCCAACTGACGTAATTATCAAACTTGATGAACAAGAAATTTCTGAGATGAAAATTTTACCAAAAACAGTTTCAAAATTTCCGATTGGAAAATCGGTTAAGGTTACTCTTCTAAGACGCGGCAAGCTTAAATATTTAAACGTAAAAGTTGGAAAAATGCGCGATGAAGATTTTAAAAAAGCTGAGATAAAACCGGTTGAAAAAAGAGTTTTAGTAAAACCAACATTTCAAATCATGGGTTTAGGATTGGTAGAAATAAATGACAGAATCAGAAAAAGTAAAAACCTTGATAACAACCTTGAAGGTTTGTTAGTTGCAGAAATTAGTCCTAAATCTGAAGCCGCTGAAAAAGGCATGATTCAAGGCGATATAATTTTATCAGCAAACCAAACACCCATTGCTTCAGTGGACGAATTAAAACAGGAAATCGAAGACTCAAGAAAAACTACCAACAAAAAACTTTTCTTGTTTTTGAAACGCAACGAAACCAATTATCCCGTGGTTTTGACGGTGAAATAAATGACAAATCTTCCTAAAAAAATAAAATCTATTGCGGATGCTGCAATTCACTCGCCGCGTAGCAATTCAAAACAAACCCAAATTCAACGAAAGTGGAATTTGATTAAATATAAATGTCCGGCAAAAATTAATTTATTCTTGAAGCTTACAGGCAAAAGAGCTGATGGCTATCACCAATTAGAATCTCTTTTTGCTTTTCTTGATTTGGCAGATGAACTTTCGATGCAAGAAAGTAAAAATTTTACACTAGAAATCGGTGGCGAATTTGGTGAATTAGTTGATCAAAAAGAAAATCTTTTCACCAAAATTTTGGATTATTTCGCCACCGAATTTTCAATTTCAAAAAACCTCAAAATTAAAATCACAAAAAATATTCCCGTTGGCGCTGGTCTTGGCGGCGGCTCATCTGACGCTGCTTATTTTATGCGTGGCTTAAATGAAATTTTTGAGCTTGGTTTATCGCTTGCAGAACTTCAAAAAATTTCTCTAAAATTTGGTTCTGACATTTTTTTTCTTTTAGGAAATAAAGCCGCAATTGTAAAAGGTCGAGGCGAAATTATTGAAGAATTTCCTCAATTTTCATCAATTCCCGCACTTTTAATTAACCCAAAAATTTTAGTTTCAACCAAAGAAATTTTTAACAAATTTGACGGAAATTTTTCTAAAGAAATTCCAACCAAAGATTTGCTTAAAAAAGATATTTTTGACTTAATAGAAAATTTTCCAAATGATATGGAAAAGCCAGCAATTTCAACACTGCCGCTGATTTATGAAATTATTGAAAATCTAAAAAATTCAGGCGCTAAAATTGCAAAAATGTCGGGAAGTGGCGCGACTTGTTTTGGAATTTTTGAAAATGAAAAAAAATTGGATTTGGCACAAAAAATTTTAACCAAAAAATTTCCTAATTTTTTCATTAAGAAAGCTCAAATTCGAGATACAGGATTTCAAATATAAAAATGCAAAAACCAACTTTCGGCCTACAATCAATAGAACAAAAGCTTTCCAGCCTACTAAAGCCAATGTTTCAAGGTAGCAAAAAAGAATTTATCATGATTAATAATCTGGTAAAAAACTGGGAAGAAATTATCGGAAAAAAATATGCCGTTTTTTGCTATCCGAAATCTGTAGTTTTAGGAAAAGATAATTATATCGGCGGCAAACTAACGATCGGCGTTTACAATTCAGCAGTGGGATTTTTTTTAGAAAATAATTCTGAAATTATTTTGGAAAGAATCGCAACTTTTTACGGCTTTAAATCAATTTCTAAAATTATTATTAAACAAGAGCCGAAAGTTGTAGATGTTAATTTGAACTTAGAAATCAAGCTTCCAGAGCAGCAAGAAAAATTTCTAAAAGGAAAGATTGATGATATTGAAGATAAGGATTTAGCAGCAACTTTGCAGAAATTGGGCAGGGAAATTTTTAAGAAGGATTAATGAAATCTTAGAGCCTGTCTTAAATCTTTTTTAATCCCAGATTTTGGCATATTTTTAGCGCTTTTTTGACAAAATTATGACGAGTATCTGGATATACTTGGAGTAATTTTGTCAAAAAATAAGCAAAAATAGGACGAAATATGGGATTAAAAAAGATTTAAGACAGGTTCTTAGACAATTCCCAACCTACGATTTCTTTCATCGCGCATTTTAGCAAAATCATCTCCAGCATGATAAGAAGAGCGCGTCAAAGGGCTTGAAGAAACCATTAAAAACCCTTTGTTATAAGCCATTTTTTTATAAAACTCGAATTCATCAGGATGAACATAACGATCTACGGGCGCGTGGCGCAAGGTTGGACGCAAATATTGACCAATTGTTAGAAAATCGATGTCAGCGCAACGCATGTCATCCATAACTTGCAGAATTTGTTCTTTAGTTTCACCAAGACCAACCATCAAACCAGATTTAGTAAACATTGACGGATCAATTTCTTTAACGCGTTTTAACAAATGCAACGAGTGAAAGTAACGCGCACCTGGACGAATTGTTCCATATAAACCCGGAACAGTTTCAATATTGTGATTAAACACGTCAGGCTTTGCTTTGACAACCACTTCAAGCGCGCCGTTTTTGCGCAAAAAATCTGGTGTTAAAATTTCAATTGTGGTTTGCGGAGATTTTTTACGAACATTTTCAATACATTTTACAAATTGATCGGCGCCGCCATCAGCCAAATCATCGCGATCAACTGATGTAATTACAATGTGCTTTAATCCCGAAACTTTCGCCACATCGCCAACATTTTCCGGCTCGTGCGGATTTATAGAATCTGGCTTTCCAGTTTCAATATTACAAAATGAACAAGCTCGTGTACATACAGAACCCAAAATCATCACAGTTGCATGCTTTTGCGACCAGCATTCACCAATATTTGGGCAAGCAGCTTCTTCACAAACGGTGTGCAATTTTTTCTCGTTTAAAAGCTCTTTAGTTTCATAATAACCTTTAGAAACTGGCGCTTTAACACGAATCCAATCTGGTTTGCGCTCCATTTTTTCTTTTGGAAAATTGGTCGCAAAACCCATCAAATCTTTATTGTCGCGTTTAGCAATTTGTCCTGATTCTTTTTTTTCTTCTCTGGTCTGCATCTTACTTGGTTTCCCCGGTTGAAACATATTTAGTGATTTCAGCGATATTGGTTGAATGATCCGCCAAACGCTCAAAACTTTTTGCGATAAATAAAATGTTAATGATTCTTTCAGCCTGTTGTTTACTGAAACTTTCGCCTTCTAAAATGCTGAATAATCCGCTGTAGATTTCGTCAATTTCATCATCTTCACGCAACACCTCATCCGCCATTTCTAAATTTTGATCGTTGAAAGCAATCACCGAATCGCGAACCATAATTTTGGAAAGCTGCACCATGTCGAGCAAAGATTTTTTGACATTTGCATCAAATTCATCAGCGCCAACACGAGTTATTTTTTTAATAATACTTTTCGCCTGATCACCAACTCTTTCTAAATTTGAAGAAACTTTCAGCGACGAAACAATATAGCGTAAATCAACAGCCATCGGCTGACGCAACGCCAGCATCGTGGTGATTTTTCTTTCAATCAAAAAATCCAGCGAGTTAATTTTGTAATCATGCGTCGTGATTTTTTCTAAATAATTTTTATGATTATGCACAATCATTTCTGCAACCATGTCGATTGAAATCAACACTAAATCCAGCATCTCGTCAAGCGTGCCGGCAATTGATTGTAAATCTTTATCGTAAGATTTTACGGTATGTTCTTTGAGACTCATGGATTTATGATTTAAGATTTAAGATTTAGGTTTTAGCATTCTTAAAAAAATATCCTAAATCCTAAATCTTAAATCTTAAATCTAAATTTACTTCACATGCGAAGAATCCTAATAATCGGCTCTGGAGGCAGAGAGCATGCTGTTTGCGAACAGTTTAAAAAATCACCAAAATTAGCAAAACTTTTTGTACTGCCCGGAAATGCCGGAATTAGCGAAATTGCCGAAATTGTGGATAAAATTAAAATTGATGAGCATCAAAAAATTATTGATTTTTGTTTGAATCAAAAAATTGATTTTGTTTTTGTCGGGCCGGAGCAGCCTTTAGTTGCGGGCTTAGTTGATGATTTACAAAAAGCAGGAATTCGCGCTTTTGGACCGTCAAAAAAAGCGGCGCAGCTTGAAGGTTCAAAAATTTTCATGAAAAAAATTGCGGTTGATAATGGTGTTCCAACTGCGATTTACGAAACTTTTATAGATGCAAAAAAAGCTACCGAATTTGCTGAAAAATTAGGCTTTCCTTGTGTTATCAAGGCTGATGGTTTAGCGGCGGGAAAAGGCGTGATCATTGCCCAAAATCTTGAAGAGGCGCGCGCAGCAAATGCAGAAATTTTGTCAGGAAAATTTGGTGAAGCTGGAAATAAAATTATCATCGAAGAATTTTTAGATGGTTTTGAAGCTAGTTATTTTGTGCTTTGTGATGGCAAAAATTTTGTGCCACTTGGTTTTGCTCATGATCACAAAAAAGTCGGCGAAAATGAAAGCGGACCAAATACTGGCGGCATGGGAACTTTCGCGCCTTCTCCTTTTATTGATGATGAAATGGAAGAAAAAATCATCAAAACTATTATTAAACCAACCTTGCGCGGCCTTGAAAATATTGGCGCTCCATTTGTTGGGATTTTATTTGCTGGTTTGATGATTGGTAAAAATGGAGCTAAACTTTTAGAATTTAATGCCCGTTTTGGTGATCCGGAAACCCAAGTTATTTTACCAAGAATTAAAACTGATTTTGTTGATTTAATCGAAAGCGCAATTGTTGGAAAATTGGATAAAATTAAAGTTGAATTTGATGAAGATAAAAAATTGGTTTGCGTTGTAATGTGCGCCAATGGCTATCCCGAAGGTTATAAAAAAGGAACTGAAATTAAAAATTTAAAAGCTGCAGAAATTGCGGGTGTAAAAATTCTTCACGCTGGAACTGCTAAAAAAGATGAAAAAATTGTCGCAAATGGTGGTCGTGTTTTAAATATTGTTGCGGTTGCTGATTCATTTAAAATAGCACGCGAAAAAGCTTATGAAGCTGTTGATTTAATTGATTGGAAAGAGGGTTTTGTGAGAAGAGATATTGCTGCGAAAGCTGTGTAAATATAGAAGTTTAAAACTTGATTATCTTGAATTTTAAACAACTAAAACGAAACCTGTTGCGACTCAAGATCTTGCTCATTAGAAGCCAAAAGTTTTTCTTCCGCTTTTTGGTAATTCACCAAATAATATTGTTCCAACTTATCCGCATCTTTAATCTGGCTTGCAAGTGCGTAACCATTGTCTTGAAGATAGCGCGAAGCCAATGTTCTCAAGCGCTCTGGTCTTGTCAAATAAACCCACTCAACTTCTAAAAGTTGAATTTCATCTTCATAAAAGATGATTTCATTTTCAGTTTTCACCATGTCATCTTGCAAACTTTCAACTCTAAACTGGACCAGAAAAGTGAAAATAATGCTAAAAATAACAGAGGCGACAAGAAGCAAATTTGCGAAGTAAAATTTGTTTAATGACTGCCAGAATTCTTTCATTGCTAAATTATATTTTAATCGCCACACGCATTTTTGATGAACGCGCACGAGGGTTGGCGGCAATTTCTTCAACTGTCGGAGAAATTGCTGACCTAGTTATTATGTGAAAATTTTTTGCTGAATTTGCTTGCAGATTTTCAGGATGATACCTTGAAATTATTTGATCTAGCCCTGCTTCTTTTTTCATGAAATTCTTAACGATCCTATCTTCCAAAGAATGGAAAGAAACCACAACCAATCTGCCGCCTTTTTTTAATAAAGTTACAGAGGCTTCAAGCGCTTCTTTCAATTCTTCTAATTCTTGGTTAACAAAAATTCGTAATGCTTGAAAAGTTTTTGTCGCTGGATGAGTTTTGAAATAGCCGTGATAAAAAGATTTTACGATGGTGGATAATTCGTTACAGCTTGTAATATCAGCAGTTTTACGACGCTCAACAATTTTTTTGGCAATATGTTTTGCTTTTGGCTCTTCACCAAATTCTTTAATTATTTTTGCTAATTCTTCTTCAGAAAATTGATTCACAACTTCGAAGGCACTTAATGGAATTTCACGATCCATTCTCATATCTAATTTGGCATCGGAATCAAAAGAAAATCCGCGATCTTTATCATCAAGCTGCATTGATGAAACACCAATATCGAGCACCATTGCGTCTAACTCGGTGATATTTTTTTCGGCTAAAAGATTAATGCTATTGGAAAAAGTTCCGCGCAAAAATGTAAAATTTTTTGGAAATTTTTTCTCTAATTTTTCAGCAAATTTTTTGGCAGTTTCATCGCGATCAATTGCATAAACTTCGCAATTTGCTGATTCCAGAATTGCTGTTGTATAACCACCAGCACCAAAGGTTGCGTCTAAATAAACTTCACCGGATTTTGGAGCTAAATAATGTAAAACTTCGTTGATTAAAACTGGTTTGTGGAAATCAAGATTGTTCATTTTGCCAACCTCAATAAATTGCGTTTTTCCTTCGCATCTTTTTTGGCCTGTGCCATGTAATCTTCAAATTTCGTTGGATTCCAGATTTGGAAAGTTGAACCCTTGCCAACAAAAACTGCCGAATCTTTTAATTTAGCTTTTTTAAGCAAAGTTTCTGGCAAAATAACACGACCATCGCCATCGATTGCAAGTTGGAAAGAACCGCCCAAAACCGCAGTAGCAAAGGCATCGCGCTCTTCTGAAAATGGATCTAAATTATCAATTGATTCTGAAATTTTTTTGATGCGCTCCAAATCGCAACCTTCAATACAGTCATTTATGAAAGATTCATAAACCACAACTCCAGAAAAACTCTCATTCACCAAAGATGCGCGGAACTGTGCTGGGATTGAAACCCTGCCCTTGCTGTCGATCTTGTTTGTGAATGTTGAGAGAAATAAAGCCACGGAAAAAATTGGATTAATTTGGAAAAATATGGAATTACGTGGAAAAATTATGAGTGGAGATGGATAGTGTCAATGAGGAAATGTGATTTTTTTTGAATTATATCTGCAAATTCAACTTTCGTCGAATTTAAGTAATTTTGAATTGCTGCGCGCCAAGTAAATCGGAGCATCCGCAATAAAATTTCTGCTTTGCTTTGATTTGGTCGAAAATTTCTCTAGAAATTTCCAAAGCTCCTCCTACGTTGCTAACCCTTGCATCTCCTAATTAAACTTCATTTTAAATGACAACTTACCAACCCGATAAAAACGGAAAATTCGGCGCATTTGGCGGACGTTATGTTGCTGAAACTTTGATGCCAGCGCTTCTAGATCTTGAACAAGCTTACGCCAAAGCCAAAAAAGATCCAAAATTTCAAGCGGAATTTGCTTATTATTTAGAACATTATGTCGGTCGTCCAAGCCCGCTATATCTAGCCGAACGCCTGACTAAAGAAATTGGCGGCGCTAAAATTTATTTAAAAAGAGACGAGTTAAACCACACTGGTTCACATAAAATCAACAATTGCATTGGTCAAATTTTGCTCGCTAAAAAAATGGGCAAAAAGCGCATCATTGCCGAAACGGGCGCCGGTCAACATGGCGTTGCAACTGCAACTGTTTGTGCATTATTTTCACTTCCTTGCGTAATTTATATGGGCGAAAAAGATGTGGAAAGACAGGCGCAAAATGTTTTTCGCATGAAGCTCTTGGGCGCTACAGTTGTGCCTGTTGAAAGCGGTTCAAAAAGTTTAAAAAATGCCATCAATGAAGCGATGCGCGACTGGATTTCTGATGCTCGTGACACTTATTATTTACTTGGCACCGTAACTGGTCCACATCCTTATCCAACAATGGTTCGTGACTTTCACTCGGTGATTGGAAAAGAAGCAAAAAAACAAATTAAAAAAGCAGAAGGAAGATTACCCGATGCACTGGTTGCCTGCATTGGCGGCGGCTCAAATTCGATTGGTTTATTTCACCCATTTTTAAATGATAAATCAGTAAAAATGTATGGCGTGGAAGCAGCGGGTCGAGGCTTAGAAAGCGAAGAGCATTCCGCCTCAATTGCCAAAGGAAGTATGGCGGTTTTACACGGCAATAAAACTTTTTTCCTGCAAAGTGATGACGGACAAATTCTAGATGCGCATTCAATTTCTGCGGGTTTAGATTATCCGGGAATCGGACCGGAACATGCGTTTTTACACGAGCAAAAACGCGTTGAATATGTGAGTGCAACCGACAAAGAAGCGGTCGAAGCTTTCCAGCTTTTATGCCGCACTGAAGGAATTATTCCGGCTTTGGAATCTGCGCATGGAATTTCTTATGCTTGTAAATTGGCGAAGAAAATGAAAAAAAATCAAATTATTATTGTTAACCTTTCGGGACGCGGAGATAAAGATATTCAAACGATTGCACAGGTATTAAATTTTAAGTTATAAAATCGAATTAATGACCAGAATTAAAAATAAATTTTCCGAACTAAAATCCAAAAAACAGAGCGCTTTTATTGGCTATATTTGCGCTGGTGATCCGGATTACAAAACCTCACTAGAAATTCTCAAATCCTTGCCCAAAGCTGGCTGCGACATTATTGAGCTTGGAGTTCCATTTCTCGATCCCGCGGGTGATGGACCAACAATTGAAAGCGCTTCCAAACGTGCAATTGCAAACGGCATGAGCTTGAAAAAAACTTTGACGATGGCTGCAGAATTTAGAAAAGATGACGAAAAAACGCCGTTAGTTTTGATGGGCTATTACAATCCTATTTTAAAATATGGTTTGCAAAAAATCTTTGTTGATGCTTATGAATCAGGCGTTGATGGCGTTTTAATTGTTGACCTTCCGCTTGAAGAAGAAGCCGAAATTTTAAGTGAAATTTCCAAAACTAAACTCGATTTAATTCGTTTGATTGCACCAACAACAAATCAAGATCGCGCTAAAAAAATTGTAAAAAATGCCGGCGGTTTTTTATATTTAATTTCAATGCTGGGAATTACCGGCACAAAATCAGCAAGTATAGTTGACAACAAAAATAATTTACAAAATTTGCGAAAAGTTTCTGATTTACCAATTGCGATTGGCTTTGGAATTCAAACACCCAATCAAGCAAGTGAATTTGCAAAATTAGGATTCGATGGCGTGGTTGTTGGATCGACAATTGTGAAGGAAATTAGTGAAAATTATTTAGCAAAAAAATCTGCGACAGAAATTGTTAATTCAGTGACTAAAAAAGTTTCGGAGTTTGGGAAAAAAATTAAAGCCAATTAAATTTAAACAAATTTTTAATTTATGATCAAAGGCATCAAAATTGCCACTACAAATTGTGGCATAAAATATAAAAACCGCGATGATCTTTTGCTGGTTGTTTTTGAAGATGAAGCCAACGTCGCCGGCGTTTTTACCAGCTCTTCAATGCCGGCTGCACCCGTAACTTGGTGCAAGAAAAACATTGAACAAGGTTTGGCTAAAGCATTAGTTGTAAATGCCGGAAATGCCAACGCTTTCACTGGAAAAGTCGGCGAAGAAACAGTTTTAAAAACTGCCAAAAAAGTTGCTGACCAATTAAATTGCAAAATGGAAGAAGTCTTTATTTCTTCAACTGGCGTGATTGGCGAAACTTTAAATGCCGAATTAATCACCAACTCAATTGGACAAATGTTGCAAAATCTTGAATCTGGTGAAAAGGCTTTTGACAAGGCTTCGCGTGCTATTATGACTACCGATACCAAACCAAAATTAATCAAAAAAACCTGCGAAATTGGCGGCAAAGAAGTTAATCTAATTGGATTTGCCAAAGGCTCAGGAATGATTGCGCCAAAAATGGCGACAATGCTGGGTTATATTTTTACCGATGCCGATATTTCTTCAGAAACATTGCAAATTTTACTCAAAAATTCTAGCGAAGAAAGTTTCAACTCAATCACTGTCGATTCAGACCAATCAACCAACGACACAGTCTTTCTATTCGCCACTAAAAAAGCTGGAAATATCACGGTGACCGATTCTAACAGCAGTGAAATTACTTCATTTAAAGAAGCTTTATATGAAATTTCTCTAGGTTTGGCAAAAATGATTGTAGTTGATGGCGAAGGTGCAAAAAAACTAATTGAAATCGAAGTGGAAGGTGCCACAAGCAAGGCGCAAGCCAAGGAAGTTGCATTTGCAATTGCTAACTCACCTTTGGTTAAAACTGCAATCGCAGGCTGTGATCCCAACTGGGGACGCATTGTAATGGCAGTTGGTAAATCATGCAAAGAAACATCGCCGAATCAACTTATCATAAAAATTGGTGATCATCCTTTGGTGCAACATGGCGCGAAACATCCAAGTTATGTAGAAAAAATGGTTCATGAATATTTAAAAAATTCGGAAGTAAAAATTTCTGTAAATTTAGGTCTTGGAATTCACCGCGATATTGTGTGGACTTGCGATTTGAATGAAGAATATATCAAAATTAACAAAGATTATCGTAGCTAAAATGAGCAAAACTCCCGCCGAAATCAGGTTTGAAAAATCACGAAAAAAACTTTCAACAGCACTGAAAGAACTGGATGCGGCAATACAAAAAAAACTTCACGAAGGCGCGATTGAAACTAAAATCATGGATATTGGTAACGAAGAAGATAGTGAAGCGCGAGCCAAGATAATCGAACAATCAGAAACTATTTCAAATTTAAATTCTGAAATTAATGCCTTACAAAAAAACCTTTCAATTTTGGGTAGGGAATCAGAATTTTTACACATTAAAAATAAAATTTTTGCTGAAAAATTGGCAGCAATTCGCAATCAACAATCAACTTTAATTGAAGAGATCGAGGCAGATCTAGTAATGATTGAAAGCATAATTAAAACTGAGGAATAAATTCATGAATCTTGAAATTCCAATCGGAAAATCGCGCTACAAAATTAATTGCGAAGAAGGTCAAAAAGAAAAATTACTACGTCTCGCCGAGCGTTTAAATAAAAGGGTTAACAGCCTGTCGCTTGAAATGAAAAATGTTGATGAAAAAACTTTACTAGCTATTTCAGCATTAATGATGGAAGAAGAATTGGAAAATAAAAAAGGCGCTCGCGAAGATGAGCCGGAAATTAATGATGAAGATATATATGACGCGGTGAGCGATAATATGGAGAATGTGGCGGAATATATTGAAAAACTGACGAAGAAAATTGAGAATTTTTAATTTATAGGTAATTTAAGAGCCTGTCTTAAATCTTAAATTTTCTTAAATCTTAAAAATGCCAACCACCGCCTCAACAAAACAATCTCTCCGCAGAATCTTCAAAGAAAAAAGATCTAACCTTTCCACTTTGGAATTGAAGGAAAAATCCCGCGCAATCAACGAAAATTTCATTCAAAATTTATTACCAAAAATTTATCAAAAAAATTCTAGGAAAATTTTCTCACTTTATTTTTCATCATTTAATGAAGTGGAAACCTCTGATATTGCTGACTATTTCCAAAAAAATGATATTCCTTTTTCTTATCCAAAAATCATAAAAAAAGATCATTATCTCGATTTTATAAAAACCAAAAAAGACCAAAAATTAATCGCTAACCCTTTATATCCAAGCCTTCTCGAGCCTTTTAATGGCGAAAAAATTTTGCCTGATATTTTAATTTTACCATTACTTGCCTTCGACCCTTATCTATCAAGGCTTGGCATGGGAGGCGGATTTTTTGATCGCACTATTGAATTTCTAAAAAATCAAAAAAACTCAATTATTACGATTGGTCTGGCATATGATTTTCAAAGGTCTTGCGAGCCTCTCAATATCGAAAATACCGATCAAAAGCTTGATTTTGTTGTCACCGAAAAAACTATTTTTCCCGCGAGCTAGTGCTGCGTTAATCTGGGACAAAAAGAAATTTAGTAAAAATTTGCAAATAAATAGTTGCTTTCAAATTTTTTGTATATACGTTCGCGCCACAACCTGCCATCAGATCAGTATACAAGCTGCTCCGAGACATGTTAAGTTTCTAATTATCAATTCAATAAGAGATACAAACAATGCATAAAACAGACTTAATCAAAGAAATTGCTAACCAAACTGGCTTATCTCAAAAAGATGCTAGCGCTTCAGTAGAAGCTTTCTTGAAAGCTACTGCTAAAGCTCTTAAAAAAGGTGACGTTGTTACCTTGATCGGTTTTGGTACTTTCAAAGTAGTAAAAACTGCTGCTAGAAAAGGTCGCAATCCACAAACTGGAAAAGAAATCCAAATCAAAGCCTCTAAAAGAGTTAAATTTGCTGCTGGCAAAGCTTTAAAAGATTCTGTTAAATAGTTTCTTTAACCCTTACGCGCCAAAGCACGTAAGGGTTTTTTTGCACCTATTCTTCAGAAAATTTTAAAAAACTTCTTTCGATTTAAAATTTTCTTAAGAATATGTTGTTCAAGATTTTTCCCAGAAAAAATTTATGTACATACAACGCAAAGTTTTAGATTTTGCGTAAGTGAATTTTTTTGACGAAATTTTTAGAAATTTTCTTACCAATAATTGTTCAAGAAATTGAATAGTTTTACGGGTGATTAGCTCAGTTGGTAGAGCATCTCCCTTACAAGGAGAGGGTCGGCAGTTCGAGCCTGTCATCACCCACCAAGCTTCGCTCTTGTGAGTTACGCTTGTCAAGTCGGACCTTGTGTCTGAATTTTCCAGCTTAGATCATTGGAGCGAAGCCTGCTTAGCATAGCCTCGCAAAATGCGAAGACTGGCTTCACAATTATAAAGCACTCAAAACTTCCACAAATAAATTTCCTCTTTCTAAAAGGGGGTGTAGCTCAGTTGGTTAGAGCGCATGCCTGTCACGCATGAGGCCGCGGGTTCGAGTCCCGTCACTCCCGCCAGACTCCTGTCTGGCGGAATCCACAAATGTCCAATCCAGCCTAGAAAATCAAAGCTTTCAAGCAACTTCAAGTCCAACATCATCCAAGAAAGTCTATTAACGTTCAGATTTAGAAGTGATTAGTTGTTCAAAAAAGGGCGCAGTTCAGCCAACCAAAACCCCAAAGACGGCTTTAAAACCAAATTTGGAAAGTTGATTTACACCAAGTTTTTTCCTGTTGGCAGCGACATTGAACAGATTGTTATTGATTGGGTTAAATTTTTAAGAGCAGAAAAACTTTACAGCGACAATGACCCGCTTTTTCCACGAACAAAATTAGCACATAATAAAGATTTTTGTTTTGAGGCGCAAGGCTTAGAGCCAAATAGCTGGAAAAGCACAACGCAAATTAGAGAAATATTCAAAAATTCTTTTGCAAAATGTCAGATTCCTTATTACAATCCTCACTCATTTAGAGACACGCTAAGCATACTTGGTAAAAAAACTTGCGGTGCTTTAAGCAATATCAGGCGCGGAGTCAAAATTTAGGACATAGCAAAATGAGCGCTACGCTTGATGAATATGGAAATATCAGCACGCATAGGCAGTTTGAGTTGATTGAGGGGATGGAATCGAGGCAAATTTAATTTATTTTGATTATTTTCTCTAAATCAAAAATTGGTAACAGAATTTTAAAAAGTAAAAATGGCTAACAATCAAGAAACAAACATAAAACAACAGATCAAAGGCAGACCAATGCTTTATTGGGCAGGTAAAAAGCCACTTGGCGTTATTAAAAATTATCCCGCACAATTGGTTGAGAAAATTGGAAATATTCAAAACCAAGAACAAATCGTCAAACCTAATTATGAAAATTTAAAAGATAATTGGCATAATTTATTATTTCATGGCGACAATAAAGAATGTCTTTCGACCCTTTTAACAAGCGGTTTTAGAGGAAAAGTTGATTTAATTTATATTGATCCGCCTTTTGATTCAAAAGCTGATTATGTCAAAAAAATTGAACTTCGTGGAATTGACAAAAAACTTGCAGGCGAAGAACAAAGTTTTTTTGAGCAAGTGCAATATACTGATTTGTGGAAAAATGATGAATATCTGCAATTTATGTTTGAAAGGTTGATTTTGCTTCGTGAATTATTGAGTGAGCAAGGTTCAATTTATTTGCATTGCGATTGGCATAAAAGCCATCATTTGAGATTTCTGTTGGATGAGGTTTTTGGTGAGGATAATTTTAGAAATGAAATTATTTGGCATTATGATATAGGAACTGCATCGGAAATAAATTTTAAGAGGAAGCATGACAATATTTTTAGATATGCAAAAAATAATGAAAAATGCTTGTTTAATCAAATTCAAGTGGCAGCAAAGAATATCAAAAGATATGATCAAACTGATGAAAATGGCAGAAGTTATATGGTTAGAGGCGATACAGGAAAAATCGTTTTTGCTGATGAAGGACAAAAAGAAGACGATGTTTGGACTTATTATAAGTCAGATGAATTTAGAACCCTAAACTCAATGTCCAATGAAAGAACGCAAATCTGCTACCCCACTCAAAAACCAGAAGCTCTTTTAGAACGCATCATCAAAGCCAGCTCAAACGAAAACTCAATAATCCTAGATTGCTTTGCGGGAAGTGGCACAACTTTGGCAGTTGCAGAAAAACTCAACCGCCGCTTTATTGGTGTTGATTGCAACAAGGGCGCAATTCAAACCACCATCAAAAGACTTTCAAAGCTAAAACAAGAAACTCAAAGCCCAAATATTTTACACTTCCGCGTCAATAATTACGACTTTCAAGAACGCTTCGCTTTGCGGGAAATTATCTTTGAAAAATATGGAATTGAAAAAATTAACGATAGTTTCTTTGACGGAATTTTAGGCGATGAATTAGTGAAAATTGTTGAATTTAACAAGCCTTTAACTCGCCTTGAAATTCAAGAAATTAAAGATGAAATAAAAAATATCAGGAGCGAAGAAGCTAGAAATATCGTTGTAATTTGCTCGGGTCAAGAAGTGGCATTGGAAAGCGAAATTGCGAAGCACAACAAAATTTCACCAATTAATAAAATTAAAATTCGTGATATTCAAAAAGATGGTTTAATTGCCTTTGAACCAGCAATTGCAGATGTTTCAATTATTCAAAATGAAAATAAGAAAATCGTTGAAATTAAAAATTATCTATCACCAACAATTTTAAAAAGACTTGAAATTGACAAAAATCTTTTTGAAGAACAAATCACCGATTTTAGAAGCCAAATTGATGTTGTTTTGTTTGATTTTAATTATGACGGCAAAGTTTTTAATGTTTGCGAGAGCGATATTCCTGCTAAAAAGAAAGATTTTGTTAAGGCAAAATATGAGTTAGAAACAACAAATAAAATTGCCGTTAAAATTATTGATATGCTTGGTGAAGAAACTTTGATTATTGAGTAAAATGACCTTATTTGAAAAATTACAAGAACAGATAAAAAGCTGGCGAGCAAATGATTATTTGTGCCCTAATTATCCACAAATAAGAGAAATTCTTAATTTTAACAAAATAGAAGATGAAGAAGGACTTAACTCTTTTAGATATTTAAGAAAGCCACAATTTGAAGCAATTGAAGCCTATTTATATTTGCGATTTATTTTAAAAAGCCCGCAAACAATTGAGCTTTATAAAATGCTTTTTGTAGATGACAAAATTTCTTTATTTAAAACTCTTGGAATTAGCCATATTAACAAAGATGCAATTGATGATGTTGATTTGGATAAAGTTTTAGAAAAAATAAAAAATGATTTGGAGTTTGTTAAAAAACACAAATATCAAACACTTCACGAAGCTTTAAATCTTGATTATGCGAGCTATATCTTGGCTTTGGCAATGGGAACTGGTAAAACCATTTTAATTGGATCAATTATTGCGATTGAATTTGCGATTGCTATTGATTTTGAAGAGCTAGAAACGCCGCAAGATGTAAAATTAATGCAAAATGCTTTAATTTTTGCGCCCGGAAAAACAATTATAGAATCACTTAGAGAAATATCAGAAATTGCTTTTGATAAAATTTTGCCTTCGAGGCTTTTTAAGAAACTTGCCCCTAATTTAAAAATAAACTACACCAAAGATGGTGATAAAAGATTTGATGGGGTTATTGAAGGCAGTTTATACAATATCTTGGTTACAAATTGCGAAAAAATTATTTTAAGAAATGTTTCTTCTAAAAATGATTTATTTAATCAAAAAACAGAAGAAAAAACATTAACCGAAAATTTAAGACTTCAAAAAATAACTAGCCTCGATGGGCTTGGTGTTTTTTCTGATGAGGCTCACAACACTTATGGCAACAATCTTGGCGACAATTTAAAAAGAGTTAGGGAAACCATAAATTATATTCACAAAAATAAAGATTTGGTTTGTGTGATTAATACAACTGGCACGCCTTATTTTAAAAAAGAACCTTTAAAAGAGGTTGTTTTTTGGTATTCTTTGGAAGAAGGAATTAGAGATAATATTCTAAAATCAGTTAAGGATAATATCGTTTCCTATAATTTTGATGGTACGAATGAAGGCGAAATAATTGGTGATATTATCAAAGATTTTTTTGTTAGTTATGGTGAGGTAAAGCTTTATAGTGGGCAAATGGCTAAAATTGCCTTTTATTTTAAAAGCGAAGAACATTTGCAAGATTGTAAATTAGCTATTGAAAAAGCTTTAACCTCAATATCACAAAGCCCGACTTTAATTTTAGTTAACACTCAAAAATCATCTAAAAAAGAAATTGAAGAGTTTAATAAATTAAATAGCCCTGATTCTAGCAAAAGAATTGTGTTATTAATTGATAAAGGAAAGGAAGGTTGGAATTGCCCTAGTCTTTTTGCCACTGCATTAATTAGAGAAGCTTCTTCTTCTAATAATTTCATATTACAAGCCAGCACTAGATGCTTAAGGCAGGTTAAAGAAAACAAAGAGCGAGCAAAAATTTATTTATCTAGCAAAAATATTGAGATTTTAGATAGAGAGCTGCAAGAGAACTTTAATATTTCTATTGGTGAATTTGGCAAAGAAGATACTAATAAAATAATTGAGAAAAAGGCGTTTGTTAGAAAATATAAAATGCCAAAATTAGAGATTATTAAAGAGATTAACAAAGTTGTCAGAGATGATGGCGGGATTAAAAAACAACTTGTTTTGAACAAGCCAAAGTTAGCCGAAAATGATTTATCTAAAACTATATATCGCCTTGAAGACGGGGGATTAAAAGAATCTGGCTTTGCCAATAAAGTTGAAACTAAACAAGATTATCTTGGTGTTTTAAATGCCGCTTTTAAAATTGCTCAAAATTATCATCTTGGTTATAAAGAAATAGTTAGCGAGTTAAGCAAGCTTTATCCAGAGCAAATATTGCCCGCAATACATTTAAAATCTTTATTTGAACAAACAGAAAGCCAATTTGGTGAATATAAAATAACAAAAGAACGAGTTAGAGAGGCTTTGGCAATCATTAAAATTCAAGATGAAGATGGAAATTATAATTTTGAAAAAGATGAAAACGGAGTTTTTTATCACACAATCAGGTTTAAAGAAGGGAGCGAGCGAGAAAAATTATTACTCGAACATAAAAACGAGAATTTAGGTTTTCATTTAAGTGTTTATGATTTTGATTCAAAGCCAGAGGGAAATTTTTTTACTAAAATTTTGAATATTTTACAGATTGATAAAAGAGATGTGGAAGATGTTTATTTTACTGGCTCGATAAATGATGTTAAAAAAACCGATTTTTATTTTGAATATAAGGGTGAAGATGGCAAATATCACAATTATTTCCCCGACTTCATTATAACCAAAAAGAATGGTGAATTTTTAATTGTTGAAATTAAAGCTCAAAACAAGAAAGAAGATAAAGAAGTTTTGAATAAGAAGAAGGCGGTTAGTTATTTAGAGGGAATTGAAGAGAATAAATTTAAATATGTTATAATTTACACAGATGAGCAAATAGAAGATGATAATGTAGATTTTTTGAGGGTTAAAAATTTTATACAGTAAATTTTGTATTAATAAAAAAGATTCTGGGGGCATAATTGGGGGCATATTAAATTTTCTAACCTCGCCCAATCAAGTAAAAATAAGCTCCCTACCCCTACAATGTGGCTGCCGTCACTCGCGGAAATCCGGCATAATTAAAAAAGTATGGTGCATAAAAACCTCATTTTCGTCAGTTGTGGTGAGGCTCCGTAGAAATTTTAAAAAAAAATTTTAAGTTTAATTTTTCAAAAGATCTGGACGATTTTTTTTAGTAATTTCAATCGCTTTTTCTTTACGCCATTCATTGATTTTTTTGTGATGTCCTGAAGTTAAAACTTCTGGAACTTCACGCCCGCGCCAATTTGCTGGTCTGGTAAAATGTGGATATTCCAACAGATTTTCATATTGAGAATTTTCTTTCGAACCAAAAGATTCTTCAGCTAAAGATTCATCCGCACCAAGAACTCCGTCAACATTACGCAACACCGTATCAATCACGATAAAAGCTGCAAGTTCGCCGCCGCTTAAAACATAATCGCCGATCGAAATTTCCTCGATTGCAAATTCGTCGAGAACGCGTTGATCTACGCCCTCGTAGCGTCCGCAAAGTAAAATTATTTCTTTTTCTTGTGCTAATTCACGAGCTTTTTTTTGGGTTAAAGTTTTTCCGCGTGGCGACAAATAGAAAATTTTTGATTCTGGTTTAAAATTTTTTTCAATTGCTTCGGCTAAAATGTCAGCTTTTAAAACCATTCCAGCACCTCCGCCGTAAGGAGTGTCGTCAACAGTTTTTCTTTCATCTTTAGCAAAATCGCGAATGTTAATTGCTTCGAGTGACCATAATTTTTTTTCCAAAGCAGTGCCCGTAACTGAAGCAGAAAGAGGTCCGGGAAATAATTCAGGAAATAATGTGAGAATTTTAAAATTGATCATGAAAAAACTTTCTTCAAAGCATGAACTGCTTTTTTCATATTCTCTTCATTATGAATCAAAGAAAATCTCACAAAACCTTCGCCATTCTCGCCAAAAGAGCTTCCTGGTGACATTACAACGCCAGTTTCTGCAATCATTTTTTTACAAAATTCAAAAGAAGTTAAATTGGAAAATTGTTTCGGCAATTTTGTCCAAATAAACATGCTGGCTTTAGGTTTTTCAACGTGCCAGCCCAATTCTTTTTGCAAAAGATCCACCAAAAACTCTCCACGTGATTTATATTTTTGTCTCAAATCTTTTAAATATTCGTCGCTTTTTTCTGTTAAAGCTTCCGCCGCAACCATTTGCAAAGGGTTGAAAGAGCCGTAATCAAGATAAGATTTAATTTTATAAAGTGCTGAAATTAAATTTTGACTTCCCACCGCAAAACCAACGCGACATCCCGCCATGGAATAGCTTTTGGATAAGGAAGTAAATTCAATTGCCACATCTTTGGCGCCTTTAATTTCAAGAATTGAATGCGGTTTGTCTTTTTCATCAAAATAAAGTTCGCAATAAGCGATGTCCGAAATGATATAGATTTGGTGTTTTTTACAAAAATCAACCAACTCTTGATAAAAATTTAAACCGACAATTTCAGTTGTCGGATTGCAAGGATAACTGACAATTACAGCCATCGGTTTTTTCTCGTTTTTGACAACTTTTTCTTCCACTAATTTTTTAAAATCACGTAAAAAATCTTGCGAACTAATTGCTGGAATTTGCACTAAATTTCCTTTAGCAATCTGAAAAGCAAAAGTGTGAATTGGATAAGCTGGGCTTGGAACTACAATGTAATTTTCAGAATCAGAAATGGCCGTTGCAAGTGATGCAATTCCTTCTTTTGCACCAATTGTAACTAAACTTTCGCTTGCATAATCAAGCTCAACTGCAAAGCGGCGTTTGTAATAATCACAAACTGCTTTCTTTAAAACTTCAATTCCACCAGTAACCGAATAGCCAAACAAACTCTTGTCACACACTAGTTCGGAAAGACGGTCAATTACAAATTGCGGTGGCGCAGAATCTGGATTTCCCATGCCAAAATCAATAATTTCAACACCTTTTGCAGCAGCTTCGGTCTTTAATTTATACATTGCCGCAAAAATATAAGGCGGCAGTTTTTGCGTTAGGTAGAACTGATTTTGCATTTTTTTAGAAATTTATTTTGCGAGAGGTGAAAAGAAATTATGAAATTGGTTAAAAATTCCAAGTAAGCTTTGTAACAAAGCTATAAATCTTTTAAAAACTCATCAATTTTTTCTTTGGTAACTCCCGGCATACAAATAATGTGTGAAAGCTTGCCGTCAGAAGCCAACTGCCATTTAAGGCAGATTTCTTCTGCGGGTTTTGGAAAAATTATTGTAAGAGCGTTTGGATTTTTCCAAGCTTTAATTCCCAGTTTTTTCATTTCTTCAAGCCCATATTCAGCTACTTCAAAACATTTTAGGGCGCGCGCTTTTAAGCCTTCGCGACCCAATTTATTAATTGCGTGCCACAAAAAAACCGGACTGTGACCGTTACGCGAGCCAGTAATTGTGGTGTCTAGCGTGCCAATATATGGAATGGTTTGACCAATGCGATCTCTGTAATTTTTTTTAACAATCACCACGCCGCACGGAATTGGCGAGCCAATAAATTTGTGGCCAGAAATGGCAATTGAATCAATTCCTTGTTCAAAATCAAAACGCGGCTCTTTTTCGAGCAAAGCCAAATAAGTGCCAGCCAGCGCGCCATCAGCGTGAATGTAATGGCTACGAATTGCCGATTCTTTTAAAACTTTTTTGATTTTAGAAATGTCGTCTTTGGCTTCGGTCATTGTGGTGCCAATGTTAGCGATAATGATTGCCGGATGTTGGCGTTGCAGATGAAGCGCTTCTTTTAAATCTTGATAATCCATTTCACCGTTTTCTTGTGAACGAATCACAATTGATGGCATGTTGAGCAAGTGAATATTTTTGTTGATGCAATAATGTGTATGCTCGGAATAATAAACAATTCCTTTGGGATAAAGCTCGCGCGCCAAATAAAGCCCATAAAGATTTCCCTCCGAACCACCATTGGTAACATAACCCCAAAAATTATCTTTTGGAGCTTTAAAAAGATCGGCAAAAAATTGCACCACTTCGCGTTCAATTGAGCGCGAGTTTAAATCATAAGTCGATTCAATAAGCGGATCGCCGAGATTATTTAAAGGATATTTTAAAAGCGGATAAAGTTCGGAATAATCAAAATCGATTGAAACTGGATAACCCAAAAAATTTTGCGCTCTTTCCTGAACTTTTTCGATGTAGTTATTTAAGCGTTCTTGGTTTTCTTTCTTCATAAAATTTAAATTGCTAGTTTATAACAACTCCCTCGCCTTTTTGCTTAGTTCTACATTCAATTCTTTAAGCTGTTTTTCCGCAACATTAGCCGGCGCATTCATCATTAAATCTTGCGCTTTGCCATTCATTGGAAATGGAATTACTTCACGAATATTTGGCTCATCGGCCAATAACATAATAATGCGATCAATTCCGGGAGCCAAGCCACCGTGCGGCGGAGCGCCAAATTTGAAAGCGTTTAACATTGCACCAAATTGTTTTTCAACAACTTCGGCACCATAGCCAGCAATCTCGAAAGCGCGATACATGATTTCTGGTTTGTGATTGCGAATTGCGCCCGAAGATAGTTCAACGCCGTTGCAAACAATGTCATATTGGAAAGCTTTAATCTTAAGCGGATCTTGTGAATTCAAAGCTTCAAGCCCACCTTGTGGCATTGAAAATGGATTATGTGAAAATTCAATTTTGCCAGTTTGTTCATCTAATTCATACATTGGAAAATCAACGATCCAGCAGAATTTATAAATTGATTCATCAATTAACTTTAAATCATTTCCAAGTTTAATACGCACAACACCTGCGATTTTTGCTGCTTCAGTTTTTTTACCGCAAGAAAAGAAAACGGCATCGCCATTTTCTAAACCAGCAGTTTTTTTCAAATTTGCTAATTTTTCAGCGCTTAAAAATTTAGCAATCGGGCCTTTTCCTTCGCCATTTTCATCAAAAATAATGTAAGCTAAACCTTTCGCACCATTTTGTTGCGCATGTTCAATCATTTTATCAAAAAACGAACGCGGTTGCGCAGCGCATTTTGGTGCTGGAATTGCACGAATTGTCGCGCCTTGTTCAATTTGTTTGGCAAAAATTGAAAATTCTGAACCGCGGAAAATTTCTGTGGAATCCGTTATTATAATTGGATTTCTCAAATCAGGCTTATCAATTCCATATTTAAGCATCGCGTCGTCATATTTAATGTGAATAAAATCTTCATCAGAAGTTTTTTTCACGCCAAATTTTTTGAAAATATTTTTCAACACCGGTTCAATCGCAGCGAACACATCTTCTTGCGTGACGAAAGACATTTCCATATCAAGCTGATAAAATTCTGGCGCGCGATCGGAGCGCAAATCTTCATCGCGAAAACAGGGTGCGATTTGGAAATAACGGTTGAAACCAGAAACCATCAAAAGCTGTTTAAACTGTTGTGGCGCTTGTGGAAGCGCGTAAAATTTTCCGGGATGAAGGCGAGCTGGAACCAAATAATCGCGCGCACCTTCTGGACTTGAAGCGGTTAAAATTGGCGTTTGGATTTCTAAGAAATCTTGCGCCGTCATTTCAGCGCGAATTGAAGAAATCACTTTGCTGCGCAGCACAATATTTTTGTGAGTTTTGTCGCGACGTAAATCGAGGAAACGATATTTTAAACGAAGCTCTTCGGGATAATTTTCGTTTTCAGCATTGATTTGAAACGGAATTTGTTCGGCGAGAGATTCAACTGTTAATTCATTAATTTTAATTTCAATTTCGCCGGTTTTGATATTTGAATTAACAACTTCCGCCGCGCGCGCCTTAACTTCGCCAATTACAATAATTACCGATTCCAATTTAATCGCCGCAATTTCATCAAGATTTAAAGCAGTATTTTGTTGGTCGATCACAACTTGAGTCAAACCAAAATGATCACGCAAATCGATAAAAATCAAACTGCCGTGATCGCGTTTTGAATGAACCCAACCTGAAAGTTTTACGGTTTGTCCAACATTTGATTTGTTGAGTTCCAAACAATTGTGAGTGCGATATTTATGCATGAGAATAACTTGAAAATAGAGTGGACCCCGTCGTGAAGACGGGGTGACAATGTCTTTAGGGGTGACAATGTCTTTGGGGGTGACAATGTCTTTAGTTTATTTATAAAACTATAAACTTGTCACCCCGTCTTTACGACGGGGTCCATAAAAATTAATATACGTCGTAAGAATTAGTGCCGCTGTGATAATAACGATTTCTACAAACACTACATTTCGAAGTGCGTGCCAAAAATAATTCAATCGCCCTTGGTTCTTTCAAACAAATGAACCAGCCAATCATATGCGTTCCCGGTAATAATATAAGTAAGTAAAAAAACTTACTTGTAATTACAAAAGCCAGAAGCGAAATAATGCCATTCAAAGCCGCAAAGGTGTAACTTACGCCAAGAAGCATTGGTGGTCGCGTTAAACCCAAAAATAAGGGATCGGTGCCGATTACGCCAGACATAGATTTTTAAATTTTTTTGAATTGACAAAGCGTGCGAACGCACATAAAACGCGCGCTCTGCAAAAAAGTCAATCGCTTAAACAAAGTCGAGAATAATAATTTTAATTTAAAAACTATGTCTTTTCTAGCCTCATCTTTAAGTAACATCAAACCTTCTCCAACCATTGCTGTTGCAATGAAAGCTGCTGAATTAAAAGCTGCTGGAAAAGATATTATTTCACTAGGAATGGGCGAGCCAGATTTTGATACTCCGCAAAACATTAAAGATGCTGCCATAAAAGCCATCCAAAAAGGTGATACTAAATACACAGCTGTTGACGGAACTGCCGCACTTAAAAAAGCCATTATTGAAAAATTCAAACGCGAAAATTCAATTCAATATAAAGCTTCAGAAATCATTGTTTCAACTGGCGCAAAGCAAGTTATTTACAACGCTTTAATTGCTTCTATCAATCCTGATGATGAAGTTATTATTCCTGCTCCTTATTGGGTTTCTTATCCAGACATGGTTCTTTTAGCGGGTGGAAAACCTGTTATTGTTGAATCTTCAGAAAAAAATAATTTCAAAATTTCACCAACAGCTTTGGAAGAAAAAATCACTTCAAAAACCAAATGGATTATTTTAAATTCTCCGAGCAACCCAACTGGCGCGTGCTACTCTCAAGATGAATTAAGAGCTTTAGCGGATGTTTTACTGCGTCACCCGCACGTTCACATTATGGCTGACGATATTTACGAACATTTAATTTTTGACGATTTGAAATTCGTAACCATCGCCGAAATTGAACCGCAATTATTGTCGCGCACTTTGATTGTTAACGGCGTTTCCAAAGCTTACGCAATGACTGGCTGGAGAATTGGCTACGGCGCAGGACCTGAAAAATTGATTAAAGCAATGTCGATGATTCAATCACAAAGCACCTCAAGCCCAAGTTCAATTGGACAAGCGGCGGCGGTTGAAGCTTTAAATGGCACGCAAGATTATATCAAACCAAATGCTAAATTATTTCAATCGCGTCGTGACATGGTTGTAGAAATGTTAAATAAAATTGACGGCATTAATTGCAACATTCCAAACGGCGCATTTTACGTTTTCCCTTCATGCAAAGGCTTGTTCGGTAAAAAAACTCCAGCTGGAAAAATGATTGAAAATGATAATGATTTTGCTGGTTATTTACTAGAAGAAGCTTTGGTAGCTGTGGTTCCGGGTGTTGCTTTCGGCGCACCGGATTTCTTTAGAATTTCTTACGCCGCGTCAGAAGATTTTTTGAAAAATTCGATGCAAAGAATTGCGGATGCTTGTTTAAGATTGAAGTAATCACTTAACAAAGTTAACATCAAAATAACTTCCCAATGCTTCTCACCTTCGACATCGGCAACACCAACATCGTAATTGGCATCTTCGAAAATGATAAATTAAGCCATAAATGGCGGCTTCCAAGTGACGGTAAAAAAAACACCGACGATTACGCCGTCGATATTATCGAACTTTTCTTAACCGATAAAATCGATTGCCTAAAAATTGAAGGCGTTATTATCGCATCAGTTGTACCAACGCTCACCAGCCGCATTCATGAAGCGGTGCAAAAATTTACCAGCGATTCTGTTGTTAAAAAAATTCTCGTTGTTGGTGATAATAAAACTAATCTTAACATTGACATCCAAGTTCCACACAAAAATGAAGTTGGTCATGATCGCCTGATTAATTCAATTGCTGGATTTAAAAAATTTGGCGGAAATTTAATTATCATTGATTTTGGAACTGCAACCACATTTGATGTAGTTGGAAAAAATGGTGAATATTTGGGCGGCGTAATTGCACCCGGAGTTAATCTTTCGCTTAAAGCGCTGCACGACATGACGGCGCAATTACCAAAAATTTCGGTGAAATATCAAAAAAATGTCATCGGCAAAACCACTGTCGAAGCAATGAATTCAGGTGTTTATTTCGGTTATATTTCTCTTATTGAGGGCATGATTGAAAAAATTGAAAAAGAATTAAATCAAAAAACCATCCGCATAATTACGGGCGGACTTGCTGAAATTTTTAAAGATGCACTAAAAAATACCGCAGAACATCACGAGCCAGACCTAACATTGGAAGGTCTGCGACTTATTTATGAAAATAATTAGAAAAACAAAAAACTATCTAAAATGGATCTTAATCTAAAAAAACATTACAACGACTTACTCTTTCTCCCGCTTGGTGGCGCCAATGAAATTGGGATGAATTTGAACCTTTATCATCTTGATGGCAAATGGATTATGATTGATTGCGGCATGGGTTTTGCTTACGACATTCCGGGTGTCGATATGATGACGGCTGACATTTCTTTCATCAAAGCCAACCGCAAAAATCTTTTAGGAATAATCATCACCCACATTCACGAAGATCATTTGGGCGCAGTTCAACATCTGTGGCGCGAACTTGAAGCTCCCGTCTACGCAACCGAATTTGCCGCTAATTTTTTACGCACCAAATTACAAGAATCTCGTCTCGACAAAGAAGTTCCAATCCACTTAATCGATGGCTCAAAAGATTTAAACTTAAACCCTTTCCAACTAGAATTTGTAGGGCTAACGCACTCAGTTCCAGAAATGAAAGCGGTAATTGTTAAAACTCGCAAAGGCAATATTTTACATACGGGAGACTGGAAATTTGATCCCGATCCTGTTGTTGGCGAACTTTCCGAAAAAGAAAGAATTAAAGCTTATGGCGACGCGCAAGAAATTTTAGCTGTCGTGTGCGATTCAACAAACGCGCTCTCCGAAGGTCATTCTCGATCAGAAGGTGAACTTTACGATTCATTAAAAAGCTTAATCATTGGTCGCACCGGATTAGTTGGCGTTACAACTTTTGCCTCAAATTTAGCACGCATCCACACCATAGCCAGAATCGCGCGCGACGTGGGTCGCAAAGTTGTTTTAGCTGGATTTTCTTTGCATCGTTTACACGAAGTTGGCAAAAAAAGTGGCTATTTCGCTGAAAATTTTGAATTCGTTAGTGATCGCGAAATGAAATTTTATGACAAAAAAGAATTGCTCGTAATTTCTACGGGTTGCCAAGGTGAACCAAACGCCGCAACCCGCAAAATCGCCACTGATAATCATCCGACAATCCGCTTTACCAAAGGTGATTTGATGATTTTTTCTTCCAAAATCATTCCCGGAAATGAGAAAAAAATCTTCGAACTTTTTGATGAATTAGCCAAAAAACAAATCGATGTGATGACGGAAAAAGATCACTTCGTTCACGTTTCAGGGCATCCTTCGCAAGATGAACTGCGCGAAATGTATGCGCTGGCACAACCAAAAATTGCCATTCCAGTTCACGGCGAATTTATTCACACTAAAACTCACGCCGAACTGGCTAGAGATTGTGGAGTTCCTCGCGTTATCCAAATTGAAAATGGCGCTGCCGTTAAATTAGACGGTCAAGATTTGACCTCAACTTCAATTGTCGGCAATGTTAAATGGGGCTATATCGGAGTTGATGGCAAACAGCTTTTAGACTTAAAAGGCGATATAATTCGCGAACGAAAAAAATTACAACTTGCCGGAATTATCATGATTTCAATTGCGGTGACAGATTCTTTAACTCTCGCCGCTGCGCCAAAAATTATCGGAGTTGGTTCTTACGACTTAAAACGCGATCGCGACACTGAAGAAATGCTTAAAAAAGAAATCCAGTTTTTCTTAAAACACAAAGCTCGTGAATTAAATTTAAATGACGGTTTTGGTTTACAATTCTTAAAAAAGAAAAAAACCCGCAAAAAATTGCAGGAATCTAAAATCATGAATGAAATCGAAAAATCTTTACGCTCAAAAATGCTAAAAATTTTCGAAGATTTAATGGGCAAAAGACCTGCGCTTGAAATTGCGATTCATTTGGTGAATTAAAATAACGAAACTCGATTAAAAATAATGAACACGAAACCAGAATTAAAAATTATCGCCGATCATTTAAGATCATCTTGTTTTTTAATCGCCGATGGAATTTTACCTAGCAACGAAGGTCGCGGCTATGTTCTTCGCCGCATCATGCGCCGCGCCATGCGCCAAATTCACAAACTTGGCAGCCGACATGCCACAATGTATAAATTAGTTGACGCTTTAATTAATGAAATGGGAGCCGCTTATCCTGAATTGGCGCGCGCTCGTGACACAATTATCGAAACTTTAAAAAACGAAGAAGAAAAATTCCGCGAAACTTTGGAGAAAGGTTTGAAGCTTTTGGATGAAGAACTCAATGTCATGCTGAGCCCGTCGAAGCATGATTCAAGCCCGTCCGCCAAAATACCTTTCGACAAGCTCAAGATAACATCGAAATTTTCTGGCTCTGCCGCCTTCAAACTTTACGACACTTTCGGCTTCCCTCTTGATCTCACGCAAGATATTTTAAAAGAAAAAAACATCGAAGTTGATGTGGAAGAATTCAACCGCGAAATGGAAAAACAACGCGAACGCGCTAGAAAAAACTGGTCTGGTTCTGGCGAAGTAAAAGAAGATGAAACATTTTTTAAGCTTAAAGAAACTCACGGCGAAACCGAATTTTTGGGCTATAATGATCTTTCAAGTAAAGCCAAAATAATCGCTTTAACCGCAAACGGAATCGTGCTTGATAAAACCCCATTTTACGCCACTTCTGGCGGTCAAAAAGGTGATGATGGAAAAATAATTTTGGCTTCAGATGATTCAAAATTTGCCGATATTTTTGAAACCAGAAAATTCGCTGGAAATTTCTTTGTTCATTTTTTAAATGGTGAAGAAAATTATAAATTTAATGTTGGCGATGAAGTTATTGCCAAAGTAAATCCAAAAACTCGTCACGCGCGCGCTGCCAATCATTCCGCAACTCACTTGATGCACAAAGCTTTGAAGGAAGTTTTAGGAAATTCAATCTCGCAAAAAGGTTCAAATGTTGATGCTGAATCATTCACTTTCGACTTCAATTTCAACCGCGCTATGACTGCGGATGAAATCAAAAAAGTTGAAGATATTGTTAATCAAAACATTAAAGAAACTTACAACGTAAATACAAATTTAATGGCTTTGGAAAAAGCCCGCGAAAGTGGTGCTGAAGCTTTGTTTGGCGAAAAATATGACTCAGAAGTTCGCGTGGTAAAGATGGGAAATTCTGTTGAATTATGCGGCGGAACTCACGTTAAAAATACTGCTGAAATTGAAATTTTTAAAATTATTTCAGAAAAAAGTATCGCGTCCGGAATTAGAAGAATTGAGGCTCGCAGCGGTTTTGGTGCAAAAGAATATTTAGTTGAACAAGAAGAAAAATTAAAAAATTCAATTCGCGAAACTCAAGAAAAAATTGCCAAGAAAAATCAGGAAATTTTGCAACTTGGCGGCGTAAAACAACCAGATGTAAAAGAAAATGATCTAAAAATTCTTGAAGAGATTTTAAAACAAAAAGAAAAAGAAATCGAACGGCTGAAAAAACAAGCGCTTTTGGCAAATTTAGAAAACTTACAATCAGAAAAAATTGGCGATGTAACTTTGGTTAGCCACGTTTTTGAAGATGTTGAAGCGAAAGATTTGCGCGAGATTGTTAATGAAATAAAAGTGAAAAAAGATTTTCAAATTTCATGTGTTTTTGCGCTTTTCGCAATTAAAGAAGATAAAGTTGCCGCTTGCGTTGCATTAAGTCAAAACCTGCAAGATAAATTTGACGCTGCTAAATTAATTGCGCCAACTGTTGAAGCGATTGGTGGCAAAGGCGGTGGTGGCAAAAAAGATATGGCGATGGGTGGTGGAATTGATAAAAATGGTGTTGCGAAAGCGCTAGAAACATTAAGGAATTTAATAAAGTAAAGTCCGCATGGACCCCGTCGTGAAGACGGGGTGACAAGTTGGAAATATGTACAAAAACATACTCGATGTCACCCCGTCTTCACGACGGGGTCCATGCGATCTATACCAAATTAACTATCTCTTGATAGCACTAACGAAGTATTTTTGAGGAAAAATTGCGACTGGAAATGTAAGCTGTATCAAGTGATACAGCGTCATTTTCTGAGCAAATTTTTACCAAAAAGACAAAGTTATGGCTATCAAGAGATAGTTAAT
>CAMAXU010000019.1 GCA_945862455.1 Rickettsia typhi
TAGAAGGGATGTTTGGACACATCAAAGAGAGGGTAAAAATTCACCGAGGATTGGATAAAAATCGGAAGAAAAAAGCGGTGAAATTTCTGCTGAAAAACTGGGGGCGAAAAGTGGGTTTTTAGCCCCCCATTTTTTTAATTATGCCGAAAACTTACAACAAATTGACCAAAATTAATTCAAAATCTTGACGAATTTCTAACGAAATTCTTTAAGATTTTGAACTGGAAGAGAATTTGACTCTGGTTTTTTAAGATAGTTAGATTCGCAACGTCCCCAAAATTAGTGAGTGATGATGGATCAATGGGCAATTCCCACTGTAAAAAATCATATCCACAAAAAAACTGCCAATAAGGATTCTCTACGAATCCTCTCACCACCTGCTCATCTGACAAAGAGTGAAGATGTTGTAAAAGCAACAATCCCTACCTGGCTTTGGAGGTTGACCTCCTTTGCCATTGTTAATATGGAGCGAAGAAAACTCTACTTCCATCCCATCCCAATTAATCAATTTTGACAAAATCACCATCTCGTGGCGTGGGTTGATCTGATTGCTTAATCTGGATTGGAATAAATTGTCTTGATTATTGTTGATTTGAGACGGTTTCATTTATTTTGCTAAATTTATTTGCAGGATTTGTGAGGCAAACCTCACGATTTCTTGCAAATAAATATAGATTAAAACTGGTTTAGAGTCAAGTTGATAAAGGGCTGGATGGGTATTTCAGGATGGACTATCTAGGCATAATTAAAAAAATGAGTGGTTTTTTTAATTATACCCCAAATTCAAATGTGCTTATTCCATCAAAAAAACAATCATCTGGAGATATGTAACCGATAAGTCGCGATTTCATTGTGGCGAGTATTTGAAGGATTTAATGCTCTATCCTTTATATCAAAGAAATGAGCTCTGAGACTACAAAAAATGCTTTAAGAACTGCCATTTCGATTGATTCTAACAAGCCTTATCTTTTTACCTGCAGCGATTTTAAGGGTTTAAATATTCCTCTACCAACAAATAATCATTTAGAAAGCATGTTTGGACACATCAATAATTGGTTAATGCCTATTTGATTGCCGTTAGTTATGCCGTCTTTTTGGTAAAAATTTGCTCGAAGAATGATTTTTAAAAAAAATTAAATAGCGCCAATTTTTTCATCGATCAAATTTTCAACCGCCATATCAATCACATCAAAAACTTCTTCAAAAGCTCCATGAGTTTTGTAATAAGGATCAACCACCTCATTATTCCAGAAATTTTCAGCCTCACAAAATTCTAAAAATAATTTTATTTTTTCCTGATGTTGTTTTGGTGCAATTCTTATCAATTTAGCGTGATGACTTCTATCCATGCACATTAAGAAATCGAAATTCTCAAAGTCAGCCAAAGTAATTTTACGCGATTTAATACCATCAAACGATATTCCGCGCTCTTTTCCAGTTGCAACACTTCTGTAATCTGGCTCTTGTCCAGCGTGAAAGCCATCGGTTCCGGCAGAATCAAAAGTAAATTTATTTTCTAATCCTAAAGATTTGACTTTATGACGGGCAATTGCTTGTGCAGTTGGAGAGCGACAAATATTTCCGGTACAAACAAAGAGAATTTTTTTCATTAGCTTAAAGATCAGTTTCTTTTCTTAAAGAAGGCTAAATGTAGAAGCATGATTCCAAGCATTACAAATGAACAAATATAAAAAGTGGCTGGATTGTTTTGACCCGGAATACCGCCAACATTCATTCCAAAAAGACCAGTAATAAAAGTTAAAGGCATGAAAATTACCGTAATCAAAGATAATTTATACATGCTTTTATTAAGTTTTTCGCTTAGAGAGTTAGCTAATTCATCATGTAAAATCTGGGCGCGATTAGCAGCTTCATCGACCTCTTCAACCATATTAGTTATGCTATCAAAATTTTCCTGAAAATGTCTTCTTGCCCAATCGTCAATCCAGACGTAATCGCAAATTCTAAGTTTAGAAATAGCCTCTTTTTGTGGCACTAAATATCGTTTGAAAGTGGTTGATTTACTTCTAATTTGCAAAACTTCTTCCCGAAATTTCAAATCGTGAGTGCTCATGATTTGCTGCTCTAAAAGGTCGATTTTTTCAGTTAAAGAGTAAAGAAAAGGTGACGTTACAAAAAGAATTTGATGTAATAAATTATACAAAAATTCACCGGCATTTCTGATTAATTTTCCTGATTCAATTTGAGCAGAAAAATCAAAAACCGCTTTTAAATCGCGGCGCTGAATTGTGATAATACGTTGATGATCAATCCACATCCGAATTGACACCATGTCGTCTGGTTCGGCATTTTCATTGAGATTTACGCCGCGCAAAATCAACAAAAGCCCACTATCAAATTCCATGATTCTAGGACGAGTTTCTTCTGCAATCAAAGCATCCATAATCAAGTGATCGAGATAACTAACTTCTTTTTCCAGCCATTTTTTGGTGGCTTTGTTATTAGCGTCTAAATGAACCCAAGCCAAGCCTTCATTTTTTATTTCTTCGGAAACTTTTTTATTATCGAGTTTAAAAGCTTTTCCCGAAGCGGCGAATGAATAAGAAAATAGAATATGGCTATGACTCATGTTTTAATTAATTGCCGATTTTTTTAAGAGAGGTAATTGTTTTGCCAGAAACGCCGCTTGCTTTGATATAGCTTGAAATTTCGATAATCGATTTTTCATCAACTAAATACATTCTATCTTCAAATCTAACTGGCCTTTTAGAACCTTGATCCATCAAGTTTAAGGTGTAAAGAATTTGCGCCGCATTATCAATTTGTTTCCCTTGAGCTGGAGCTAAAAAATCATGACCAATTGCATCAAAAGTGCCGTCAGAATTTAAGGTTACAAGCCAAATTCTACTATCTTTGGTTACGCCGTCATAAATAAAATTTTGCTTAATTTCGCCTTTATTTTCATCCCATTTTCCAGATATTTTTATTTGAATGGTGCCAGTAATTTTCCCAGCAGAATCTTGAGTAATTGCAAAACCTTCAATATCGCCGTTAAAAAATTTTTTGATGTCAATTTTTGGAGCAGTTTGAAGCGAATCAAGTTCAGCGATTTGTTTTTTAGAAAATATATTTTCAAAAAATGCGCAAGATGAGAGCGTCAAAATAAAGATAATAGCGATAGAAAAACGGATAAATTCTTTCATAGATAAAATAATTTTTGTTAAAAAAATCTACTTTCTTTTGCGCGCAGCTATATTCAAAGACTCAACCGCCAAAGTAAAAAATAGCGAAAAATATAAATAAGCTTTTTCAATATGTATATGCGCGCCATCGGCTAAAAGAATAACTCCAACCATAAAAATAAAGGCCAAAGCTACAATTTTTAATGACGGATATTTACCTAAAAATTCACTAATAGTTCCCGAAGCTACAAACATTATCAGCATTGAAATCACAACCGCCGCCACAATTATTGGAATATTATTAGTTATGCCAATCGCCGTGATTATTGAGTCAAATGAAAAAATGAAATCGATTATACTAATTTGTACAACTGCTCCCAAAAAACCTTTTGGCACGCGGATTTCTTTTTCTTTGCCATGAGAAGATTCACCAAAAACATCAGAAACAATTTCAATGCCGCTTTTAAAAATTAGGAATAATCCTCCAAAAACCAGCAACATATCTTTGACCGAAAATTCACGCTCTTTAATTGAAAATAAAGGTTCGGTTAAAGTCATTACCCAAGATAATGCCATCAACATTAAAATACGAATTATAAAGGCAAGCGACAAACCAAAAATGCGCGCTGATTTGCGGTGTTTTTGCGGCAGCTTTTGAACAACAAGGGCAATGAAAATAAGATTATCAATACCTAGAATAATCTCTAAAAATGTAAGCGTAACAAGAGTAAAAAGCACATCGTAGCCGATAAGTTCCATGATTTATTTTGTGTTTATTGATATTAATTTTTTACGATGAAGAAAAGCGGTTAAAGGCTGAATCGCAAGACCTAAAACCGAATAATAATCTCCACTTATTTTTTCAAAAAGATGTTTGCCTAAAGATTCGTATTTATAGCTGCCGGCGCAGCCCCAAGGCTGATCAATTTTAACATAATTTTCAATTTCTGTCGCGGTCATTTTGCGCATTTGTAATTTTACACGCGAGAATTTGCGGAAAATTATTTTACCGTTAAAAGCGATAACTGTGGCATTGTTTTGAAAATGAATTTTACCGTTAAATTTTTTTAGCTGCTCAAAAGCTTCTTTAAAATTATTGGATTTAAAAATTTCTTTTTCTTCAAATTCACAAACCTGATCGGAACCAATAACGTAAGCATCGCAAAACTTTTCGCTGATTGATAAAGCTTTTTGTTCAGCTAAATAAATTGCTAATTTTTGGGGAGATAATTTTACTTTTTTCTTACCCAAATCTTCATCAAAAAGCGGCGCTTTAACTGTAAATTCAAGACCAACTTCATCCATAATTTTTTTACGAATTTTGGAAGTTGAAGCCAAAATTAAATTACAGTTATGCCCAATTAACATGAACTCGGAAGGTTGATTAAACTTAAAAATTTTCTTTCCATTTCTGGATCACTTTTAAATTCACCAAGCATAGTTTTGGTAATTGTTGTAGTATTGATTTTGTGGATGCCACGAGTTGTCATGCATTGATGTTGAGCATCAATAAAAACTGCAACTCCGCGTGGTTTTAAAACTTTATTAATAGTGTCTGCAATTTGTGCGGTCATAGTTTCTTGAGTTTGCAGACGCTTAGAAAAAACATCTAAAAGACGAGCAATTTTGCTGATTCCAACAACTTTACGATTTGGTATATAAGCAATGTGAGCCTTACCAATGAAAGGAACCATGTGATGTTCACAATGTGATTCAACACGCATATCTTTCAATAAAACCAGATCATCATAACCTTCAATTTCTTCAAAAGTTTTACCTAAAATTTCTGCAGGATTTGCTTCGTAACCTGCGAAAAATTCACGATAAGCGTTGACAACTCTTTTTGGAGTTTCCACTAAACCTTCACGATCAGGATTGTCTCCCGCCCAAGCAATTAAAGTTCGCACAGCTTCTTCAGCTTGTTTTTGTGTTGGTCGCGAAATTTTAAAAACTGCTTTTTTTACATCTGGTTTGGAAAATTTTTTCATTTTATTTTTGAAGAATTATTGATGACGAGAGAATATTATTTTCCTCAGCAAAATAATAATCGCCTTAAAAAAAACAAGCTTCGATATAATTAAAAATAAAGGTGATTATTCTTTGATTCACAAAAAAACTCGATGTCACCCTTGAGCCTGCGTGATGGGTGATTCTTATTTTGAGCTTGAATCCCCGATCACACAATCTCATGGTGATATCGATTGTGTCTTCAGAGATAATTACCAAAATAAACAACAACTTACTGTTGAAAGTAAAACTCGCACAAATAGTTTTTAGTTAGATCTTTCTTTTCAAATGAAAAACAACACTTCTAATATAATCATTAATCTTTTTTAGGAAACCTTATGAACAAAAAGTTAATTGCTCTTTCTGCAGTTTTTGCATTTATCAGTTTCACTGCATCTGCCGGAGGAATTGGTATTTTAGATGTAGAAAAAATCGTCAAAGAATCGTCAGCAATGCGCGACATTCAAGGAAAAGTCAGCAAAAAACAAGACGAATATCAAAAAGAAGTTAGCAAAAAACAAAACGCTTTAGAATCTGAGCAAAAGAAAATCGAAGGCAAAAAAAACATTCTTTCTAAAGAAGCTTTCGAAAAAGAAGAAAAAGGATTCGAAAAGAAAGTTGAAGATTTAAAAGAATTTGTTGAGAAAAAACAAAATGTCTTGAAAAAAGCTTCAATGGACAGCATGGGCAAAGTTAATGACAGAATTAAAGACATCATTGCCGATATTTCTAAAGAAAAAGAATTAGATGTAATTGTCCCAGCTGCTCAAGCTCTTTATTACAAAGACGATCTGGACATTTCAGCTGAAGTTTTAGCTAGATTGAACAAAAAAATCACTAAGGTTGATGTGAAATTCGAGTAAATTTTATCGAAATTTTTAATTAAAAAAACTCCCGAAATAGCAATTATTTCGGGAGTTTTTTTACAGAATTTTTGTTTTTATTTCATCAAACAAAGCACATTTTCTATCTCTTCGAAAACTGCTCATAAACACTCAATAATCTCGCCTTATCTATTTTGGTATATCTTTGCGTTGTCGCTAAAGATTCATGTCCCAACAATTCTTGAATCGATCTTAAATCGCCACCATTTTCAAGTAAATGTGTCGCAAAAGAATGACGAAATGCGTGAGGCGTGATTGTTTCATTCAAACCTAAATTACGTCTGACTTTTTGAATCAATTTTGCAAAATCAAACCGCGAATAAGGTTCACCTTTAACAGTCACAAAAATTGGGCTATCAAATAAAATATTAAAAGGACACAGCTTTAAATATTCATCGATTCGCTTTTTTACAATTGACAACAATGGCACCATTCTTTGTTTCTTGCCCTTCCCGCTTACAATTAAAGTCTGGGAATTTTCTAGACTTTTTTTTGTCACCGCCAAACTTTCAGAAATACGAAGTCCGCAACCATAAATCAGAGTAAGTAGCGCTTTATCGCGCAAGGCTTGCCACTTGCTTTTTTGAATCGCAGAAATTTCGGCAAAAATTTTATCAATATCAATTTTATCAACCGCTTTGGGAACTGGCTTGGCAACTTTTGGGGTTTTGATTTTTTTGATTTCCTGATTTTTTATTAAATCATTTCGGTTCCAAAAAAGCATCATAGAGCGAAGTGAAGAAAGGCCTCGAGCGTTTGAAGCATTAGTGTGATCATTAATTCTTGTCAACAACCAGCTTCTAAAATCATGAATCGTCAAATTCTCTAAATCAAATTCATCTATTATTTTTTCTTTACTTTTATGCAGAAAGTTCAGGAAATAAAAAATATCAATCCGATAAGAATTAATAGTATTAACGGAATATTTCCTCTCCACTTCCAAAAACCGCAAGAAATTTTCGATTAGAGAAATCACTTCAGAATTGCATTTATCATCAATTTTTAAAGCTTCAGACATTATATTTATGATTAAAAATTTATTAGCTTTTTTTTTAGTAATTTGCTTCTCAACTGCAGTTTTTGCTGATGAAGAAAATTCGCAAGTTGAAATTTGGAATACGTCCAAAGGTTTGCAAAGACTGGATCGCAGCCGCTTCAAAAAAGATTTTTATCAATTGGTAAATTTCTTTGAACCTCAAATCAATCCGCTTTATTGCAGCATCGCCACCGGAACAATTCTTTTAAATGCTCTAAATTACGGCAATATTTCCAGTCAAAAAGATGGCGAAATGAAGAAACCGCAAGTTGTTGATAACAATATTATTGAATTTCATCTTTATTCTCAAAATGGCTTTCTCAACAATAAAACTGACAAGATTAAAAAACATGAAGTTATCAGATATGAAGCCACAAGAATTATTAACGACAAAGAAGTTTACGATCCCGGCTTAAGCATGACTGACTTTTCCAAAATACTTTCCAAAGCTTATGATTTAAAGGTTAATGTAACTTACGCGAAAAAAAGCGATACACAATCTATCGATATTTTTCGCCAGACTTTGAAAAAATACCTTATTGAAGACAGGCGTTTCATTATAGTTAATTTTGATGGTAAAATTCTAAACTTAGCAACTCGTGGACATGTTTCCCCAATCGCAGCTTATGATGAAGAAAGTGATTCTGTTTTGATTCTTGATGTAGCTCTTCATAAAACCCAATGGTATTGGGCGCCACTTCAAAAATTATATGCCGCAATGAATACGATGGATAATGAAACTTATCGCGGATATTTGTTGGTGGGGAAATAAAGTGATTTATTTTGCATATGGATGTAAGTTTTTGTTGACTCTCGAACTTCATCAAAAGTTGTTAAAAGCCGCTTAAAAGGCTCATCGTCTGATAAATTTTAAATCAAAAACTCTATTAATTTTTCTCAAAAAAAGAATTAGCTCAATTTTTTAAAAGAAATTTTACATTTCTTAAAAAAACCTCTTGCCAAACAAAATTAGTTAAAAATTATGTCTTTCGTCGGGAGTCGTTCCGAATACAAAACCCTCGCGGGAAATAGGAAACGACACGCCGGGTTTGCGTGGTGGTGGCTCCCGACACTTAGAATTTTTTAAAAAAACCTCTTCAAATTTTTTTGAAGAGGTTTTTTTGTGTTTTAAAATATCATGCTCGTAATTCATTTAACACAAACTCCGTCATTCTTAGACACTGCTAGCTAATTAAAAATATGATGATTATCACTTGCACCCTGAGCCTATGTGATGGGTGATTACCCTAAATATCCAAAAAATTGATTGCACTTTCCTTAATAAAACTCGATATTTCGCCCTCAATTTTCTCGAGTCTTTCTTCAAAAAAATGTTCATCCCTTTACGCAATCACACAACTTTTTCGCTTTGCAAAGGCGCGATTAAAATTTCTGAAATTGTTGATCGCGCAAAAGCTTATAAATTGCCGGCTCTTGGTATTACTGATTGCCAAAATCTTTTTGCCGCTTTGGAATTTTCTTCTGCTTGTAAAAAATCTGGAATTCAGCCGATTTTAGGCTGCGAAATGCTAGTTAGATTTGACGATCCAAATCGCAAAAGTCTTTCTAATTTAGATATTGAAAAATCTTTCGCCAAATTGCCTTTAATCGCCCACAGTGAGGAAGGCTACAAAAACCTGATGTATTTGGTTAGTCACTCTTATTTAAACCGCGAAAATGGTTTAACGCCTCATATTTCTTACAATTTGTTAAAAGAAAAATCCGCAGGATTAATCGCCCTTTCTGGTGGCGTTGAAGGATTTATAGGCAAGCTTTTGTTCGATTCGCAAGATCAAAAACTAAATGAATTAATTACAGAATTTTCTCAAATTTTTCCGCAAAATTTCTACATCGAAATCACGCGTCACGGCACTAAAAATGAAGAAAAGTTGGAAGAAAAATTCATCGAATTAGCTTTTAAACACAATCTGCCATTGGTTGCAACTAACGATGTTTATTTTATAAGCCGCGAAATGCACGAAGCGCAAGATATTTTAACTTGCATTGGCGAAGGCAAAGTTTTTCACGCTGCTGATCGCGAAAAACTTTCGTCCGAACAATATTTCAAAACCCAAGAAGAGCTTGAAGCCTTATTTAGCGATATTCCCGAGGCAATTGAAAATACAGTAAGCATTGCCAAAAAATGCCACACAATGGCTTTTGAACGTCCGCCAACTTTGCCGAAATTTAGCGCCGAAGAAAATTTTAACGAGGCTAATGAATTAAAAATCCAATCAATCGCAGGCTTAAAAATAAGGCTGGCGCGCAAGTTTGAGTTGGAAGAAACTTCAATTGAAAAACAAAAAGAAATCGAAAAAGAATATTTGGCACGTCTCGATTTTGAACTTTCAGTTATTATTAAAATGAATTTTTCAGGATATTTTTTAATCGTATCTGATTTCATTAAGTGGGCGAAAAATAATTTAATTCCCGTAGGTCCGGGGCGCGGTTCAGGAGCTGGTTCAATTATTGCTTGGTCGCTGCAAATTACTGATCTTGATCCAATTCGTTTTGGACTTCTTTTTGAAAGATTTTTAAATCCCGATCGTGTTTCAATGCCCGATTTTGATATCGACTTTTGTCAATCGCGACGCGACGAAGTAATTGATTATGTGCAGAAAAAATATGGCAAAGATTACGTTGCCCAAATTATAACTTTTGGAAAATTGCAAGCGCGCGCGGTGTTGAAGGATGTTGGTCGCGTGTTGCAAATGCCTTACAATCAAGTTGATCGAATTTGCAAACTAATTCCATTTAACGCCATCGAAGCCGTGACTTTGGAAAAAGCCATTGAGATGGATAAAGACTTACAACAAGCGATTAAAGAAGATCCGCAAGTGACAAAATTAGTTGATATTGGTTTAAAGCTCGAAGGCCTAAATCGTCACGCTTCAACTCACGCAGCGGGCGTGGTTATTGGTGATAAACCACTTACCGAAATTTGCGCGCTTTATAATGATCAAGGCTCGGAAATGCCAGCTGTAGGCTATTCAATGAAATATGCCGAAGCCGCAGGATTAGTGAAATTCGACTTTTTAGGACTTAAAACTCTAACCACAATTTTTGAAACCGTAAAATTAATTGCAAAAACTCGCAGCATTAAAATTGATATTTCTAACCTCAAACTTGATGATAAAGAAACTTTCAGAATGCTTGCTACTGGCGATTCCATCGGTGTTTTTCAAATTGAGTCTTCGGGAATGAGATCAGTTCTGCGCCAAATGAAAGCAGATAAAATCGAAGATATTATCGCCCTCATTTCACTTTATCGCCCCGGCCCAATGGATAATATTCCAACCTATATTCGCCGCAAACACGGCCAAGAAAAAATCAATTACCCGCACCCGCTTTTGGAAGCAACTTTGAAAGAAACTTACGGCGTAATTGTTTATCAAGAACAAGTAATGGAAATTGCCAAAGTTCTTGCAGGTTACAGCCTTGGAGCCGCAGATTTGCTGCGTCGCGCTATGGGTAAAAAAATCAAAGAAGAAATGGATCAACAACGCACAATTTTCACCAACGGCGCCATGAAAAATGGCGTGCCAGAAAGACAAGCCGGAGAAATTTTTGATCTGGTTGATAAATTTGCAGGTTACGGTTTTAACAAATCACACGCCGCAGCTTATGCGCTGATTTCATATCAAACTGCATTTTTGAAAGCGCATTATTTACCCGAATTTTTGACCGCCTCAATCAATCTAGAAATCGACAACACCGACAAAATCAACATCTTTTTGCAAGTTGCTAAAAGCCACAAAATCCCAGTTTTGCCACCGAGTTTGAATGAGAGTGAGGCTTATTTTAGTGTGGAGAGGGTGAAAAATTAAATTCAAACTGCGTTTGAATTTAGGATGTTTTGAATTGCTACGCGGCGAGTGAATCGCCGCATCCGCAATAAGTTTTTTAAAAATGTTCAAAATACCAAGATTCAAAATTTACGGCGAAAACGACAGAGCGATTCAAGAAAAAATAAGTCTGACTAACTTCACGAACTTTCAGACAAAAAAATACCTGCCCTCTAGCACCTATGTTTCAAGGGAGAAGATGGCAGGTCTAATGCGCGATATATTAATATTAGAAAAACCCAACAGTCAAATAATTAATTAAACAAATTCAAAAAGAAATGGAAGCAATTATAAAATTAAGAAACCGAGTTTTTCATTTTGAAAATTTGCAAAGCTGGAATTTTACCGAAATAAAAAAGCTGATTGATAAATTTATTTATGGAGTTGGCGGATTTGACATGATTAGTATTATGCAAACAAATCACAAATTTTAAATTCTTTAAAAAATAAAACTTATTGCGAATGCAGCGATTCACTCTCTCAAGCAGCAATTCAATATAAACTAAATTCAAACAAACTTTGAATTTAAACTACCATTTATGGACTATAAAACAAAACTAAACCACCTGCGCCAATCAAGCATTTTAACCAAAACCCCCGAAGATGCTCACGGCTTTTTGGCGGCTGAAATTTCGCGGAATTTTTCTGATTCTGATTTTGTTTTCATCGCCAGCAATGACGCGGAAATGGAAACAATTCACCAACAAATTAATTTCTTCGCGCCCAATCTTGAGGTTTTAAATTTTTACGCTTGGGATTGTTTGCCTTATGATCGCGCCTCGCCGAAACATTTGATTTTAGCGAACAGAATTAAAACTCTTTATCGCCTTGCCACGCGCAAAGAAGGTCAGAAATTTTTCATTATCACTTCCGTAAATGCACTTTTGCAAAAAACTGTCGCACCATCTCAAATCAAGGATTTGGGAATTTATTTAGAAATTGGTAATAAAATTTCACTTCCCGAAATTGCCGAATTTTTAACTGCTAAAGGTTACAATCGCGAAGTTTGCGCCAATAATGTTGGCGACTTTGCGGTGCGCGGCGGCATTGTTGATATCGTAATGCAAAAAGCAGCAGATTTAATTGGCTATCGCGTTGATTTTTTTGGCAATGAAGTTGAATCAATAAAAGCTTTTGATCCGATTACACAAATCACGCAAGAATCGGTAAAATCTTTAGAAATTTTGCCAGCTTCCGAAGTTATAATGAGCAAAAAAACGGTAGAAAATTTCCGTCAAAAATATCGCACCGTTTTTGGCGCATCAATTGAAGACCAGCTTTACAGCGCAATTTCCGACATGCGTACATACAGCGGCATGGAACATTGGTTGCCGTTTTTTTATGAAGAAAATTTGTTAGGTCTTTTTGACTATTTGCAAAAGCCTGTGAGCTTTTTTAGTGAAAAAGTTTTTAATTTTGCTCATCATCGCAGCGAATTGATTTTAGAATATTATAAATCGCGCGTTGCTGAAATGAAAATTCGCGATGGTTCAATTTACAATCCAATTGCGCCAGAATTGCTTTATTTTTCGGAAAGCGAATTCAAAAAAAATATTGAAAAAACAATCGCAATTCAATTTAACCAGTTTGATACCAACGAAAAAAACCAGCGCGTTTTAGATTTAGAAATTAAGCCAGTTCCAGATTTTGCGCTGGCTGGACGCGCCAATCAAAAAGATCCAGTTGAACTTTTAAAAGAATTTTCTACTCAAAGTAAAACAAAACTTACGATTGCTTGTTTAACTGAAGCCTTTCGCGATCGCATTAATAAAATTTTTCCTGATTATAATTTCAAATGCCCAACTGTAGTGCTTCCGCTGCATTTTGGTTTTTATACATCAGATTTTATGCTGGTTGGCGAGCAGGCAATTTTTGGTGAAAAAATTATCCGCAAAAAAAATTCCAAAGCTGCATCACAGCGATTAATTGAAGAAGGTTTAAGCATAAATCTTGGCGAATTAGTTGTACATCGCGATCACGGAATTGGCAAATTCGATGGCATTCACACAATTGTTCATGCACCTCCATCGTCGCGCTTACGCGACGACTCGCTCCCCCTAAATAAGGGGAACCTTGCTGGCGGGATTAAAACCGACATGATTAAAATTTTGTACGGTGGTAATGACACGCTTTTTGTTCCTGTCGATGATATAAATTTAATCACGCGTTATGGAGCGGATAATCCGCTGATTCAGCTTGATCGCTTGGGAGTTGCGGCGTGGAAAAATCGTAAAGAAAAAGTTCGCAAAAGAATTAAAGTTGCTGCCGAAGAATTACTTAAAATCGCCGCTGCGCGCCATGTTAAAAAAGCACCAATTTATATTGCCGAACAGCATTTTTACGATGAATTTAAATCACGTTTCGGCTTTGTAGAAACTGAAGATCAGGCTAAAGCAATTGATGAAATGGAAGAAGATTTGCAAAAAGGCTCTCCCATGGATCGTTTGATTTGCGGCGATGTAGGTTTTGGAAAAACCGAAGTTGCATTGCGCGCTGCTGCTATAGTTGCGGGTTCTCATAATCCGGCGCAAATTGCAATTATTGCGCCAACCACACTTTTGGTGCGTCAACATTATAAAAATTTTGTCAAAAGATTTGAAGGCACAAAAATTAAAGTGGCGCAACTTTCGCGCTTGGTCAATGCTTCTGATGCCAAAAAAGTTAAGCAAGATTTAGAAATGGGCGGCGTTCACATTGTGATTGGAACGCACGCGCTTTTACAAAAAACCATTAAGTTTAAAAATTTAGGCTTGGTAATTATTGATGAAGAACAACATTTTGGCGTGGCGCAAAAAGAAAGATTAAAAGAATTACGCCACGAAGTTCACGTTTTAACGCTTTCAGCAACTCCAATTCCACGAACGCTGCAAATGTCACTAACTGGCGTGAAAGATTTAAGTTTAATTTCAACGCCGCCAATTGATCGCCTTGCCGTTCGCAATTTTGTAATGCCTTATGATTCTGTTATTGCTCGTGAAGCTGTGATGCGCGAACATAATCGCGGCGGGCGCGTTTTCTTCGTGGTGCCTCGCATTCGCGACTTGGAAGAAATGGAAGCCCGTTTAAAAATTTTGCTGCCTGAAATTAAAATCACTTCGGCACATGGCCAAATGACGCCGTCAACTTTGGATAAAATCATGAATGATTTTGTTGATGGAAAAATCGACATGCTGATTTCAACCACGATTATTGAATCGGGCATCGATATTTCTGATGCCAATACGATGATTATTTACAAACCAGAAATGTTTGGCTTGGCGCAGCTTTACCAACTTCGCGGTCGCGTTGGTCGCGGCAAAGTGCGCGCTTATTCATATTTCATGCTCGACAATCGCAAAAAAGTTTCAGAAGATTCGCGCAAGAAATTGGAAGTTATGCAAAATCTCGATTCACTGGGAATTGGATTTACAATCGCCAGTCACGATATGGATATTCGCGGCAGCGGCAATTTGCTTGGTGATGAGCAATCTGGACATGTTAAAGAAACTGGCGTTGAGCTTTACCAGCAAATGCTTCTTGAAACAATTGAAGAGCTTAAAAATGCTGATCCAAATGCCAAACCGCACGCGGCAAATGAAGCGGAAATTGAAGATTTTTCAGTTCAAATAAAACTCGGAATTTCATTACTCATTCCTGAAGATTACATGCAAGATTTAAGCTTGCGCATGAGTTTCTACAAAAAAATTGCGACAATTAAAAGTGACGAAGATCAGGAAAATTTAATTAATGAAATGACTGATCGTTTTGGTAAAATTCCAGTTGAAATTATAAATTTGATGGAAGTGGCAAAATTAAAATGGTCGTGCAAAAAAGTTGCTGTCGAAAGAGTGGAAGCGCATCCGGAAGGAATTTTGATTGGCTTTAAAGATAATAAATTCGCTAATCCCGATAAATTATTGCAAACTGTTTTTTCCAGCAAAAATAAAATCCGAATTCATGCTGGACAAAAAGTGTTATTTGTTTGCGATGTAAAAACTGCTGCGGCGAAAATTAAATCGGCGCTTGACGTGATTTTACAACTTCAGAAATTGATTTAATTTTTAATTTAAGATCTATTTTCACATTACAATAAAATGAATGACAACGCTTTAAAAAAATATAAATCACTACTTTCCTTCAGCTTAATCGATGAAAATACTTTATCCAAAAATGAGGAAGATGATGATGATGAGCGTTTTGTAAAAAAAAATTCTAAAGAAGAGCAAAAACAGACTCAAACAACTGAAGAAAAAATAGAAAAAGTTGAATCAAAACCAGAAGTTAAAGGCATTTTTGATAAATTAAAAAACTTCATTTTTCCAAAAAGCAATAAGCAACGCGATCTTGATTCAGAAGTTGGTGGTTTGGAAGCGAAAGAGCAAAAAAAATCAAACGAAAAAGATGTTTGGGATGAGCGCTCAGAAGAAGTAGATAAAATGGGATCGACCGACACGTTTAATACGACAGGAATGAAATCAGTTGTCTGGAAACAAAAACGCGCCCGACTTGTCGCTAAAAAACATGCAAAAAAAGGTGCTGAAGCTGGAGCTGAGGCAGCTGCACAAGGAGATCAAGATTTTAATAATATGGGTTATGTCGCAAGATTAAAAAATATGAGACAAGACCGCAGCGGAATTACTGGCGACAAAAATGGTAGAAATAATAATGGTAGGGCTTGGTAAAAATTTCTCTTAAACCGCCACCAACTTCTCAATCAATTTTGCGAACCAACTGCTTTTGCTTTCGAAGCCATCTTTAATTTTTTCTTTCATGTAAAGATTTTTCAAAAACATTAACATGCCAATTGAACAGGAATGCGTTGGGTTGAGAATTTCGGAAGGCATGGAATCTAATTTATTGGGATAACCAATTCTCACATTTTTCACAAAAACTTCAGAGGCTAATTTATCGATGCCAACAATTGAAGTTACGCCGCCGGTTAATACAATATTGCCGATCATATAAAGTGGCATTCCCGATTTTTCTAAAATGGTGCGCACCGATTCAAACATCTCTTCCAAACGCGATTGAATAATGTCGCGCAGCTCAACTCGAGTAATACGAATCATTTCTGAACCATCATTATCAAGGAATTTTAATTTAATCATTTCGCGCTCTTCAATCGGGCTGATTAAAAGTGAGCTATTGAGATTTTTGATTTTCTCTGCGGCATCAATATTGATGTTTAAAATCGTGGAAATGTCTTTAGTAATGTGAAATCCACCGATTGGCGAATTACCAATATGGATTAATTTTCCTTCAGTAATTATAGCAAAAGAAGTTGAACTGCCGCCGATATCAATTAGCAAACTTCCTAAATTCATTTCATTATCCGAAAGGCAGGAAAGTGCTGAGGCGTGTGGCTCTACTATGTAATTATTAACCGACAATTGACATCTTCTTAAACAATTTTCGATATTTTTAATAGTAGTTTGCGAAGTTGAAACAACGTGAAATTTGGCATAAAGTTTTTCACCGGACATATAGCGTGGATTCACAACTGGTGCTGAATCGTCAATACGATATTGTAGCGGAATTAAGTGAATAATTTCGCGGTTATTTTTTTTGAATTCTGCGCGCACTTTAGCTGCAAGCGCTGCGATGTCGGAAGTTTTAACAATATCTGATGCAATTTTAGTGCTAACTTCTTTTCTGGAAGAAACAACTTGGCTTCCTGAAATTCCGACTAAAAGGCGATCAATATTAAAACCCGCCATTCTTTCGGCTTCTGAAACAACATTGGTGATTGATTTTTGAGCGAGAGTCATGTCCGAAATCGCGCTCGCAGCGATGCCTTTTGATTCCTTGTGTCCGTAGCCTAAAATTTGCACATCGTCATTGGTAATTGATGCGATTATGCATACCAATTTTGATGAGCCCATGTCTAAACAGGCGGTTATTTTTCCTTTTTTTAAATTTTTCGACATTTAGAAAAATTGGGAGTTTTTTAGTTAAATTTAGAGTTATGAATTGTTTGGAAGTGATAATATATTCCATAATAGTCAGACCAATTACCTTCTAAAACCTTAATTCTTAATCTTAAATCTTTTATAACGACTTTAGCTCTTTAATCACCAAATCGTCATATTCTAAATAAGTTTTATCAGAAATTCGTAGATCAATATTTTTTAAACCAACAATCGATCCCGGCATATTATAAATTCTTATCAAACGCTGCCAAGCCTCGGAAATATTGTTTTCCGGCAGTTTAATTAACAAACCATTATCAAAACGAATATCCCATCTCCGACTTGAAACCCAAGTTGCCGAATAAACATTTGCACTCAAATTTGGATCAGAAGCAAAAATATTAAAAAGTGATTTGGCATGATTATTAGCGCCCTTCCCTGACAAAATAACCATATGCTGAAATTCTTCTCGATCTTCATAAGGAATTAAATTTCCTTCTTTGTCGGTTAAATATTTTGTGCCATCATTTTGCCAGATTGCGAAAGGTTCATATTCAGTAATCGAAATATTCAAGATGTTGGGCATGCTACGCGTTATCACAACCTGATTTACCCACGATAATTCTGACTTGATGCGATCAATCAAGCTGCGAATTAAAGGTTGATAATCACTGGCCTTATCAAGGGTGATTTGTTTTTTAGCACTTTCTACAATTGCTAAAATTTCTTCTTTTTGAACATGCTTATTGCCTTCAATATTGATCTGGTTGAATTCGTGATTATCGAGATTGAGATAATGGAAAAAATAAAAAGAAGATTTTTGGTAAATTTTTTCTAAATAAACTGGTTTAAAAAATTTGAGCATGGCGAATAAAAAAACCAGCACAACAAGCAGCAATATCAAGCCTTTAAACAAAATTGGGAATAGAGTTTGATGAAAAAAACTCCTGATTTTGCGCGTGATTTGATTTGTGAGAAAAAAATCCCTGATTTTATCGCCGACTTGTTTTGCCATTTAATTATCCAACTCGCGCAGTTTTAACTAAAAATTCTACAATTTCTTCAAAAGAAATTCCGACATGTTTAGCAATTTTTGGAACTAAAGAAGTTGCCGTAAAACCGGGATGAGTATTGATCTCAAGCAAGTAAAAGCGGTTATCGCCACCATTTTTATTATTTAAGATAAAATCAATTCTGCTGATGCCGCGACAACCAACAACACGGTGCGCTTTTTGCGCCAATTCTAAAACTTCGGCATATTTTTCAGCGTCAACTTCAGCTGGCATAATGTAATCGGTCATGCCTGCGGTGTATTTACATTTATAGTCGTAAAATAATCCGTGCGGGCGAACTTCGATTGCGCCGAGAGCTTTTCCATCCATGATCGCAACTTGAATTTCTTGTCCGGCAATATATTTTTCTAAAATAATTTCATCGCCATATTTCCATTCATAAGCAGAAAAATTAAACTTTGCATTTTGTAAAATTACTTCAACTCCAACACTTGATCCTTCGTTAATTGGCTTGATTACAAAGGGTTTACCAACTTTTTCTATTTTTTCATGATTTTCTTTATCTTCGCCTTTTTTGAGAATTTCGTAAATCGGAGATTCAACGCCAACTGTTTGGCAAATTTTGCGAGTAATGATTTTGTCCATACAAAGTGCTGACGCAATAATTCCGCTGTGAGTGTAAGGAATTTTTAAAATATCGCAAACGCCTTGAATGCGACCATCTTCGCCATAAGTTCCGTGAAGAGCGTTGAAAATAATATCAGGTTTTACTGTTTTTATTTGTTCAAAGATTTCGCGAGAAAAATCGATTTTGCTAGCTTTATAACCGAGTTTGATAAGCGCTTCATAAACTGCTTCACCAGAGCGCAGAGAGACTTCACGTTCAGAATTCCATCCTCCTAAAAGAACGGCAATATGCTGGTTTTTCATTATTTTGTATATTTAGTTTTAGTAAAATTTTATTTTTTATCCTTCTTCGCCAGCGCCTCAGCCTGCTTTGCATCATCTTTTAACTTTCCGCCCGATTTTAATTCTTCAATTACATAGGCGCAAAGATCTTCAAAAGGCACACGGGTTTTTTCAGAAATTTCTGCCAATTTTGCAAAAGAATCCATGATCTCCGGCGGAATTGTGCCACCACGATTTTGGGACAACCAACGACTTTGAAAATTGAGTGGATGAGTTCCAATCATAGGATTTCCAACATATAAAGTTACGGGCGCTTTTTGACCACCGAAATCACAAGTTGTTGTAAATTTTTTAACCATGATGGGAATTGAAATTAAAAATTTTGATTTGCGATAGACTCATTATCAATGAAAGCAACGAAGGCATTATTGGAAAAATCTGGCTTTTTATATTCCAAATTTCCCTCAATTACGATTTCGTTTTGATTAGAAAATAAATTTTTTACTTTTCCACCCATAAGTTCAACAAGCGCCTGACCAGCAGCTGTATCCCATTCCATCGAAGGGCGGAAATGCAAATAAAGATCGACGTCTTTCTCTAATAAACGGAAAAATTTTACGGCAGAAGAAAGTTTTTCTACATTAAAATTTTCCGTGAAATTTGGATGGACTTTAGAGATGTAAAATTTGATATCTGAATCTTTGGTACGAGAGCTGGTAACGATGCGAAGCGTTTTAAATCCTGAAGTAAATTCAGGATGATGATTTGGAAAGGCAGATTTCAAACAAAATACGTTATCCTGAACTTGTTTTAGAATCTGTTTTTTTTCACTTTTATCCCACAAAATAATTCGATCTTCTTCATCGCAAAAAATCATTTTACCATTTTCAAAAAGTGGAGCGTAAATTAGTCCGAAAACCGCTTTTTTATTTTGCACCAAAGCAATATTCACGGCAAATTCTACGCTTCCCGAAACAAAGCTGGACGTACCATCAATCGGATCAATCAGAAAAAAAATATCGTCATCAATTTGACGTAAATCACCTTCTTCACAAATAATTGGAATTTGCGGAAATTCTGCGCCCAATTTTTTGCGCAAAAACTTACTCACCGCAATATCGGCAGTTGTAACTTGGGAATTATCAGTTTTTCTTTGGGTGAAAAAATCTTTACTCAAAAAAGCCTGCGTCGCAATTTCACCAGCTTCAATTGCAAAAGCTAAAATCCTCTCAATTTCCTGAGCTTTAAAAAATGACATTATTCAACAAATTTATCGGTTAATTTTGACACTACAAAAGAAATGAGTGAAGAAAAAATAAGAAAAGGAAATGCCATTAAAGATTGATCCGTTGTTTCTAAAATAACCATCGCAGCCGCAAATGGCACTGATAAAATCGGACTTAAAAAAGCAGCCATTCCACCGAGAATAAAAATTTTAGCATCCAAAGTATTGGCAACTAAACTCACTGCAGACCCAATGTTGGCGCCAATTGCAACTGCTGGCGCAACTAATCCGCCGGCAGAACCAGAAGCGAAAGTTAAAATTGTATTAGCCAATCTGCCGAAAACTTCTTTATTACCGATTACAGGCTCTATGTTAGAAAGAATATCTTGCGCTGTTTTTATGCCACCACTAAACGAATAAACTCCGGCATAAATACTTACTATAGAAACCCCAAAGCCCGTCATTATTGGAACTAAGTGCCATAAATTACTTTTGATCTCGGCAAATTTTTTATAAAATAAAATCGCAATTTTCTTTAATAAAAATGCTGTGATTCCACAAATCATTGCTACCAAAGCCACCATTACCAATTGAAAGCTTAATTCAAAGTTAATCGGATAAGTTGCAAAAAGCGGATCGGTTTTGCGCAATATCACAATCGCTACAAAAAGCGCTGCCGCAGACCAGCATATATTACTGATAAAATTATGTCGTGATTTTGCGATTAATAATCTTTCAACGACATAAATAAAACCGGCAATTGGAGCATTAAAAGCAATTGCCAAGCCGCTTGCGCTTCCAGCATAAATCCAAGCTTCAAGAGTGATTGCTGGAATTATTGATTTTAATTTACTGGCAATAACTGCAAAAATACTGACTGACATATGAACCGCTGGAGCCTCACGCCCTAGAGCTCCGCCGCCATAAGTTGAAACTAAAGAGCTGATACAATTTACGATCACAATTTTTAAATTTAAAAATGTTGAAATTTTTTCAAACGAATTGGGATCTTTTTCTAAAGTTATGAGGGCAGATTTAACATGATCCAGACTGCTTCCAGCTGCATTTTGAGCAAATTTGCGACAAATAAAAGCTGAAATCCAAAACATTATTGGCGTCATAAAAAATGCCAATAACGGATTTTCTATTAAGCGATCTTTGGCAATAATTCCAAGATCATAAAAAAAATCGCAATAATTAAGGATAAAAATTGAGACAATAGTTCCAGTAAAAGCTAGACAAAAAAATGCGACTATTTTTGAAGATGATCCTTTAACTAACACTTATTTAACTCCATATTTATATTCTCTAGCCAATTCAGCGTAATTATCGGCTGAAATTTTAATGTAATCTTTTTCTGTTTGCGTCATATCACGAAAATATTTCGCCGGATTTCCGGCCCAGATTTGACCACTTTTTATTACTTTTTTGGGAGTTAAAACTCCTCCCGCCGCAAGCATGCCATATTCTTCTATATGAGCTTGATCCATAACAATTGAACCCATTCCAATGAAAGAATTATCACTAATTATGCAAGCATGAACTATAGCATTGTGACCAATTGTAACGCCGTTTCCGATGATTACCGGAGCACCTTCAGCACCAGTTTTATTTTGAGCATGATGTGGACGAGTGCCATGAAGAACGCAATTATCTTGGATATTAGTATTATCACCAATAATGATTTTTGTAACGTCACCGCGCAAAACACAGCCATACCAAATTCCAGAGTTTTTACCGATTGTTGTAGCACCAGAAATTATCGCGCTGTGAGCAACAAATGCTGTTGAATCAATGTTTGGAAGGATGTTTCGGTAGGGTAAAATGTTTTTCATAAATATTTTTATTACAAATTAAATGGTAAGTTTTGCACAAGATCAGATAGATTCTCAAACAAGATACCGAATTCTTAAAACAAACAAATCTATTGCGGATGCTCCGATTTACTCGGCGCGCAACAATTCAAATAAAACTAAATTCAAACTAAGTTGAGTTTAAACTAATTCCTCAAATTCTTTAATTGCATAACGATCAGTCATTCCAGCGATATAATCCGAAACCAAAATCGCTAAAATTTTTTCATTATTTATTTTCACCGCTTCCAACGCACGCTCATCTGGCAAACAAGTTGGGCTTTCCATATAAAAATCAAATAAACCGCTAACAATTTTTTTAGCATTCGCCGTCATACGGTTTACAGTTGAATGGCGATACATATTTTGCATCAAAAATTTCTTCAAAGCTTGATGCGTTCTTTCCATTTCTGGCGAAAAATGGACTAAAAACTTTTTGGCATTGCGCACATCTTTTTCACTGTGAATATTATTTTCAGCAAGATTTTTTTGTGTCGTATCAATTACATCCATAACCATCGCTAAAGTTAGGTGTTTCTTGGCTTCGCCAACCAAAAGTTCTCTTTTTATATCGGGATATTTTGTCAGAATATCTTGATAAATTTTACCAAGTAACGGCAAAGTAAAAAGCTCTTCGACCTTGAATAGATCTGCGCGCAAGCCATCTTCAATATCATGATTATTATAAGCAATATCATCGGAAATTGCCGAAATTTGTGATTCAATCGAGGGAAAATGTTTTAAATCCAAATCATGCTTTTCATTATATTCGCGAATATAGGCATGAACCTTTGATTCATCTGCGATCGGACCATTATGTTTAACAACACCTTCCAACATTTCCCAAGAAAGATTTAAACCTTCAAATTCAATGAAACGCGTTTCCAATTTTGTGATAATTTTTAACGTGTGAGCGTTGTGAGAAAAGCCACCAAATTCCTGCATTTTTTCATTCAAAGCATCTTCGCCAGCGTGACCAAAAGGCGTGTGACCTAAATCATGAGCGAGAGAAACTATTTCGGCTAAATCTTTATTAGCTTTTAGAGCGCCTGCAATCCAGCGCGCGATTTGCGCAACTTCAAGTGAATGAGTTAAGCGAGTGCGATAATGATCACCTTCGTGATTGACAAAAACTTGTGTTTTATATTGAAGCCGGCGGAAAGCTGAAGCGTTGATAATACGGTCGCGATCGCGACCAAAAACAGAGCGATATTTTGAATCATCATAGCTTTCTTGATAAAGGCGGCCGCGCGATTTAGTTTCATCAACAGCGAAAGATGCGAGTTCAAAATTTATCATTTTAGAAACTTGATTAAAGTTAAAATTATAAAAATTACTCCCAAAGTTAGAAGTACGATGAACATCGCGATAGTAGTTGCTTTAGCCATGATAAAAGATTTATCAGGGATTTCGGCGGCAATTTTTTCTGGCGATTTTTCTTCAGCTTCATTCATTGCTTAATTCCGTAAAAAATATTTTTCCATACTATTAGGCTCGCTTTTAACAATGAATAATCTCTTTTCCGCCTCAATGCCAATCAGTGTTTGAAACACGTCATTTAAAATCGGACGCGAAGAATAATATCCATGTCCCAAACCTAAGGCTGGATCATCGACCAAACTCACGTTAATAGTATCGAAATCATCAGAAAAAATACAGGCGCCTAGTCTTTCGTTTTTATTGAAAGTTTTTGAAGCAATCATCGCTTTGTCATTGCTTGAACAATAAAGGGTTATGTGATTGCTGATTTTATTAATATTTTTGGCAAAAGTTTTAAATTCTGTCGCATCAAAATCGGGCGCATTTAAAATTAATTGCTTGATGTAAATTCGTGATTCTGCTTCACCTAATTGTTTCAAGGCCGGAATTACAACTTGATGTCCCATTGAATGAACTACTAAATTAATTTTTATATTATTATCCGCCAAATCACTCATGAAATTTTTGAAAAGCCCAATTGAATTTTTGGCGTTAGATAAATTATTTTCATAAGTTCGATTCAGCATTTTTTCTTCGAAAAAACCTTCTCCCGAACCAGCTGGCCAAGTAAATAAAACTATCGGACCTTGATATTTTAAATCGTAAGCAATTTGCGACGCCCGCAAAACCGCTTCCTGATATTTTACATTAAAACCATGCACAAAAACCAAAGGCGTGCGTTTAGATGATTTTAAAACATTAATTAAATCAGATTCTTGCAAAGATTTGGCTTCCAAAATTTTAAAATATTCATGCGAAGATTGACGACCATCTTTGGAAAGCGAAATTTGTCCGATAGCATGATTTTTGGGAACGCTGATTTGGCAAAGTCCAAATTTTAATTTGCTTTCGTTGACCACGCCGAATTGATCTTCGCTACAAGCAAAACTGCTATTTTTAGATTTACGGTTTGTAACAACCAAAACATCGACGGTTTTGGTTTGGTTGAAACCATCTTGAAAATATCCACTCCAAGCTTGCTTTAAAATGGCTTGCGTTTTTTCTTCCGAAGTGGCGCAGGAAGTTAGAAGTAAAAGAGTTAGAACAGTTGCGTAGATTTTTTTCATTATTTTCTTACTTAATTAAGTTCTTATTTTGGTTTTTTTACAGTTCGTTAAATCACTCCCAGTTTTTTCCCAACTTTTATAAATGCCGCAATTGCTTTATCCAAATGTTTGCGCTCATGAGCTGCGGAAATTTGTACACGAATTCGCGCTTCATTTTTTGGAACTACTGGAAATGAAAATGCTACGACATAAATTGATTCTTCTTCAATCATTTTTTTAGCAAATTTACTCGCCAGAATTGCATCGCCAAGCATTACCGGCACAACGGGATGAATCGCATTTTTATCACGCAGATCAAAACCTGCTTCCACCATTTTTTCTCGAAAATAAACCGTGTTATCCGCCAATTTTTTAATCAGAGTTTTTGATTCTAAAATCATATTCAAAATCTCAATTCCAGTCGCCGCCACCATCGGCAAAATATTGTTAGAAAAAAGATATGGGCGCGCTTTGTTGCGTAATTTTTCAATCACTTCTTTTTTGGAAGCGATAAATCCACCTCCTGATCCACCTAAAGCTTTGCCAATTGTGCTGGTTAAAATATCAACGCGACCTTCGACACCGCAATATTCCAAAGTTCCGCGACCATTTTCACCGATTAATCCTGTTGCGTGACAATCGTCAACCAAAACTAACGCATCATATTTTTCAGCCAAGTCGCAGATTTCTTTTAATTTAGCAATGTCGCCATCCATTGAAAACACGCCGTCAGTTACAACAACTCGAGTTTTATTTTTTTGAGCTTCCTGTAATTTTTTTTCCAAATCACCTAAATCATCAAACTTGTAAAAAAAGCGTTCAGCTTTGGAAAGCCTGATTCCATCAATCAAGCTAGCATGATTTAAATCAGCAGAAATTATTGCATCTTCCGCATCAAAAAGTGCTGCAAAAACTGCGCCATTGGCGGCAAAACATGAAGAAAAAGTAATTACATCTTCAAAACCTAAAAATTTTGCCAGCTTTTCTTCAAACTCTTTATGCAAATCAAAAGTACCGCAAATAAAGCGCACTGAAGCGGTTCCAAGTCCATATTCATCAAGAGATTTTTTTGCAACTTCAACCAATTTTTTATTATTGGCTAAGCCCAAATAATTATTGGCGCAAAAATTAATAACGTGTTTTTTTAAACCTTGATGAAAAATTTCAATGTCTGCCGATTGCGATGTAACGATTTCATATTCATTTTTGTAAAGACCGTTTTTTTTCAGGTCATCGATTTCAGCTTGAATAGAAGCCAAGAATGTTTCTTTAATCATGTTTTTTAAAAATTATTTTAGATTTTGAATGGAATTACTTTTCAGATTAAAATTTTTGACCAGCAATTGACAAGTCAAAATTGATAAATAGTTTGCGGTCCAATTTACACTGCAGAAAGTCCATTTTTCTTTTTCGTTACAATCTCATTTAGGTAAAACTATGAACAAAAAATTCTTACAATCCGTTGTTGTTGGTATCTCAGCCTTAACTCTTGCTACTTCTTGCTCAAGCCACTCTAAAATAGAATCCAACACTTGTGGTGCAAAAAACGGTTGTGCAGCTAAAAAAGACGAAGCTAACAAATGCTCTTCTAAAAAAACTGAAGAAACTAAAGAAGTAACCAAAGCAGTTAAAAAAACTAAAAAAGCTAAAAAAGCTAAAGTTGTAAAATCAACTGAAACTACTACCGAAAATAAAACTGAAGAAAAATCTAACTAATTTTTTAGTTATGTTTCTACACAAGGCTTCAATCCCAGCCAATATTGCTGGGATTGGGCTTCGATCCCCTCACATATTCCACATTCTCAAAAACTCCAAAAAAATCTCAAAAAAAATTGGCTGGTTTGAAGTTCATTCAGAAAACTATTACGCTTCAGAAAGTGCCGGATTTCAAAATTTATTAGAAATCAGAAAAGATTTTTCTATCAGCTTACATTCTGTCGGCAATTCACTTGGATCAGCTTCAAGCCTCGATCTTTCTCATTTGCAAAAATTAAAAAACCTAGTTGAAAAAATTGATCCATTTTTAATTTCCGATCATATTTCATGGGGCAGAATTAATAAAAATCATTTAAATGATTTATTACCTTTGCCTTACAACAAAGAGGCTCTAGAAGCAATTTGTAGAAATATTTCGCAGATGCAGGATTTTTTGAAACGCGAAATTTTAATTGAAAATCCTTCTGCCTATTTAGCTTTTAAAGAACAAAAAATGGATGAGGCCGAATTTATAAATGCCGTAACTAAAAAAACCGGCTGTGGCTTGCTTTTAGATGTGAATAATATTTTTGTAAGCTCGCAAAACTGTGCGCAATTTGATCCGCAATCCTATTTAAAAAAATTGGATAAAAAAATTGTTAAAGAAATTCATTTAGCTGGACATTTTCAATCAAAAATTTCGGATGGTAAAAAATATAAAAAAATCCTGATTGATACTCATAATGATTTGGTTTGCGATGAGGTTTGGGAAATTTATAAAATGGCAGCGCGAGAATTTGGAAAAGCGCCATTTCTAATTGAATGGGATCAGGATTTCCCTGAGTTTGAGGTATTGCTTGCCGAAGCAAAAAAAGCTGAACTAATCTTGCGGAAAATTAAGGCATGAATTTAAAATATTTACAAAAAAACTTCTCAAATCACATCTTCGCCAAAGCTGATAAAAAAATTCTGTCACAAGTTTCCCATTCAACGCACGAAGCCTTGGAAAGACTAAACATCTATCGCAACAATATTTTGGGAAATTTTGAATCAGTTTTAAACTCCATCTTTCCAATTACCAAAAAAATTCTTGGTGTCGAAAAATTTGAAGAATTATCTCAAAAATATTACCGCAAATTCCCCTCAAAAAGTGGCAATTTAAATGAATATGGAAAAGATTTTCCTAAATTTTTAAAAAATCAGGAACCTTTATATTTAAAGGATTTAGCCCAATTAGAACTTCTGCATCATCAAGCTTTTTTTGTTAAAAAAACTAAAGAATTTGATTTAAAATCTTTTAAAAAAATTCTGCCGGAAAATTTAACAAATCTTATTTTTATTCTTAATCCGGCGACAAGTTTATTGGCTTCAAAATTTGCAATTTTTTCGATCTGGAAAAGCGAAAAGAAAATAAGAAACCACACTAAATCTCAATCAATGCTGATTTGCGCCGATAAAATCTTAAAAATAAATGAAGAAGAATATCTATTTTTAACTGAAATTAAGAAACGAAAAAAGCTTTACGAAATTTATAAAACACTTTGTAAAAAAAATAAAAAAATTAACATCGGAAAATTAATTAACCACTTCATCACAAACGGTGTAATTAGTGATTGGAATTAGAGTTTGTATTCAAAAAAACCCAAATTTTTAACTGAAATCTCATGAAAGAATTTCAACTTATTGAAAAGTTTTTCAAACCATTAACCAACTTTAATAAAGCTGCGAATGGCTTGATTGATGATGTAGCAAAAATTTCTCTTAAAAAAAATGAAGAGTTAATTTTAAGCAAAGATCTTTTTATTGAAGATGTGCATTTTCTGGCTAAAGACGGCGCTTTTAAAATCGCTTCTAAACTTTTGCGCACCAATATTTCTGACTTAGCTTCCGCAGGCGCAACTCCGCTTTATTACATGCTTGGCTTTTCAAAAAATGAAAGTGTCGATGAAAAATTTGTTAAAGAATTTTCCCGTGGATTAAAATCGGTTCAAGATGAATTCGGACTTTGCTTGATTGGTGGCGATACTGTAAAATCAGAAAAATTAATTTTTTCAGTTACGGTTTTTGGCAGCGTTAAAAAAAATAAAACAATGTCACGAAATGATGCCAAAATTGGTGACCTTATTTTTGTTTCCGGAACAATTGGCGATGCATTTTTGGGTTTAAATAAAAGCAAAAATACTTTTTTAAAAAATCGTCATTTTTTTCCGACAGCTAGAATTGAGTTGGGAAAAAAATTGCTTGAAAAAAATCTTTCAAAATGCGCAATTGATATCTCAGATGGCTTGCTTTCTGATTTGCGCCACATTTGCGAAGCATCTAAAATCGCTGCAGAAATTAATCTAAATCAAATTCCTATTTCTGCGCCGGCGAAAAAATTTCTGGCAAAAAATTCAGCAATAACAATTCTCGATTTAATTTCTGGGGGCGATGATTATGAATTAATTTTTAGTTCTAATCCCAAAAATCACAAAAAAATTCTACAATTATCAAAAGATTTGAATCTTGCTATCAAATGCATTGGCAAGTTTAAAAAGCCAGAAAGCAAAAAATTTTCAATCACGCTTTTTGATGAAAAAAATCAAAAAATAAAAATCAAAAAATTTGGCTATGAGCATTAAAAAACTTTTAGAAAAAATTATTAAAATCAAAACTAAAGACAAAGAAGAGCAAAAATATGCTTCTTCTTTTCGCCGTAGCACTGCTGCCACTATTGATATTTGGCTAGTTTTACTTTTGCGCGTTGCATTTATGCAAACAATTGGAAATTTATGGCTTAATTCTGAAATCCTAAAATTTGTTCAGGAATTTAATGAAAAATTCGGAACTGAATCAATTAAAAATACGCCGGAACATATTGATTTTGTTGTACATCACCGCGTCTTTTTTTATGGTCTAATTTTTTACGCAATCGTAATTTTAGTTGGTGCGCTATATCACGCAATTTTAAATTCATCAGCTTGGCAAGCCACAATTGGTAAGCGTTTGATGAAAATAATAATCGTCAAAGAATCAGGTGAATCTCGCATCTCTTTTCGGCGCGCAATAGCACATTATTTTTTATCAGTTTTGCCTTTTGCCTTTATTTTTTATTTAATGGGATACCAAATTCAGCATAATTTAAATTTTATACAAACCATTACAGCAAGCGAGCTCAACGTGTTTTTTGGAATTATGTTTGTGCTTTGGCTTCAAATTCATATTTTTACCAAAAAGAAAACCACTGCATATGACATGATATGTAATACAGTTTTTTTAAATGGCAGAACTGCTTGTAAATTTCCATGGAGCAAAAACTTTCAATAATTTTTCCTGCCTGATAACAAATTTTTCTTTGAAAAATGCTTTGTTAAACTTAAATTCTGATTTCAGCTTTTTTCATAAATTTATTAATAAATAAAATGATCACAATTTCACAGAAAACTATTAACAGCAAAATCAGTTGTAATGGCGTTGGTCTTCACAGCGGCGAAAATGCCTTGATGACTCTTGTTCCAGCTCCATGCAACACTGGAATCATTTTTAGAAGAACTGATATCGGTGGTGAAAATAACGTAATTAAAGCTAATTATTTAAATGTAATCGGCACTAATTTAGGCACTACTTTAACCAATGAATTTGGTGTTAAAGTTTCAACAATCGAACATTTAATGGCTGCAATTTGGGGATGCGGAATTGACAATCTTTATATCGACATCAATGGTCAAGAGCTTCCAATTATGGATGGCAGTTCTGAACCTTTCGTATTTTTAATCGAATGCGCTGGAATCAACACTCAAGAAGAATCACGTCGCGTGCTTGAAATTTTAAAAAAAGTGCGCGTTGAAGAAAATGATAAATTTGTTGAAGTTGAACCTTCGAAAGAATTTTCTATCGATTTGCATATTGATTTTGATCACAAGCAAATTCAGCGCCAGCAATTTGATTATCATTCAACTTTTACTTCTTTTAAAAACGACATTTGTCGAGCTAGAACATTTGGCTTCAAGCACGAAATTGAACATTTACATAAATTGGGGCTGGCCAAAGGCGGGTCGCTTGATAATGCTATTTTAGTCGATGAAAATGGCATTGTGAATGAGGGCGGTTTACGTTATAGCGATGAATTTGTGCGCCACAAAACTCTTGATTTCATCGGCGATATTTATTTAGCCGGACATTATATTTTAGGACATTTCAACGCTTCAAAACCGGGACATGGAATTAATAATAAACTGCTAAGAAAATTGCTTGAAGATGAGTCAGCTTGGAGGTTGATTTAGTTGATTGGAAGATTTTGAAAGATCGAATTATTCGGGATTCATTCTTACTCCGCCAAACTAAACTTACTTCAATATATTCTTACTTTATCCCTTCGGGATACGGAAACGCGACACGAGTCGCGCCCATCTCGCATGTCTATAGGACATACGAGATATATTTTTACTTTGGTATAGAATTATAAATATAATTTCTTTTCGCATTACCAATCAGGCTTTGGCGCAATGAGCATTTTATCATCTCTTCTGGTGCAATTTTTTCTATCTTAAATGATCTTTGATTTGACATTTTAACTGCCGTATAATCTTCACCAGTACCATATTTTTTCTTTTCATTATAGGCTCTCTGTATTCCAGCTCTTACATCTTGTTCAGTTGAATATCTAACTAAAATTCTTGAGCCATCGGGACAAAGAATTTCAGTATCAGTATTAAAAATTTGTTTTTGACATGCTGTAAAAAAACCCAGCAGCAAAATAAGTAAAATAAATTTACTGTGATTTAACTTGTCCAACATTACTAAAAAGTGATTTTAAGAATCCGATTTTACGACTTTCGACATTAGTGAAATTTGCAGCAAATTGCAGTTGTTTTTCTTCATCATTTAAATCAATACGATTTAATTCTCTGATGGTTCCAACCTCATTAAACCTTACAACTAAAACATCTCTTGATATAATATCGGGCTTAAAAAATAAAAGACGTTTCAAATCTTCGGCATAATAAATCCACGCTTCATCACTATCTAAGTCTGAAATTAGTGTTGGCGATCCCATAATTTTCAAAACCCTTTCTTTGCTAGTAATTCCTTCTTGAAGCAAATTATGGTCCGACATATCGAACATATAGCCACGCTTATCAAGCTTAGAAACGCAGGCATTTAAAGCGATTAATAAAAATATATAAAAGAAATTTTTTTTCATTTGGTGTTAAGAAAATTATTTGGAAGCAATTAGAAATTTAGCGTTGCTTTTATCAAAGGCAGACTTTATTTTCCTCGACACTTGTTGTAAGTCCCACTTCCCTCAAAATCAAATCAAAAATAATCAACAATATTCAATAAATTCACGAGGCATTAATCTATGGCAGTTCCTAAAAAGAAAAAATCAAGTTCCCGCAGTCGCATGAGAAGAGGCAGCAATGGATCTTTAGACGCTAATTTCCCGAACGTCACCACCGACAAAGATACTGGTGAATTCAAGCTTTCTCACCATATTTCTTCTGACGGTTTCTACAAAGGCAGAAAAATTATCGCCGACAAGAAGAAAACAGTTCAAGAAGAATAGTTACTTGTGACTAAGAATCTTACTGTAGCACTGGATTGTATGGGGGGCGATAGAGCTCCCCAAATTGTAATTGAAGGAGCTGACTTAATAGCTTCCTCAAATCTTGATATCCATTTTCTGCTTTTTGGAGATTCTAAAAAAATCACACCAATTCTGCAAAATTGTCGTTATCTTAAAGGTCGTTACACACTTAATCATACTGAAGAATTTGTTTCATCTGACGAAAAGCCATCAATAGCTTTACGTCGCGGCACTAAATCTAGCATGCGTCTAGCAATAAATTCTGTAAAAGATGGCGAAGCTGATGTTATAATTTCTGCCGGAAACACTGGTGCATTAATGGCGATGTCAAAAATTGTACTGCGCCCTCTTCCATCAATTGATCGTCCGGCAATTATAACTTCAATTCCTAACCAAAAAAAGAAAGCCACAATAATGCTCGACATGGGAGCAAATGTTGAATGCGATGCTGATGTTTTATTTCAGTTCGCAGTGATGGGTCATGCTTTTGCTCGCACTACTTTAAAAATTGAAAACCCGACAATCGGAATCCTCAATGTTGGTTCTGAAGAAGCTAAAGGAAATGATGCGGTACGCGGAGCTGCAACTTTATTAAAAGCCAGCAATTTAAAAAATGATTTTTACGGTTATGTTGAAGGCGACGATATTGCAAAAGGCACAGTCGATATTGTAGTTACAGATGGCTTTACCGGAAACATCACTCTTAAAGCAATTGAAGGAACGGTAAAATTAGTAACTAATGTTATTAAAGAAGGATTTAGCGATTCAATCTGGTCAAAAATTGGCTATATTTTAGCAAGTGTTTCAATCAATAAGGCTAAGAAAACCATGGATCCACGCATGCATAATGGCGCTATGCTGGTTGGCTTAAACGGCGTTGTTGTAAAAAGTCATGGCGGAACGGATAAAGTTGGTTTCGCTAATGCTATTAAAGTTGCAATATCGCTAGTAAAACACGAAATAAACGAACAAATTATACATGAATTGAAATCAGCAGTAGAGACAATAAAATCAGCTTCCGAACAAGCGCCTGCCCAAATTGAAGAAGAGGTTAAATGAAAAAAATCCACAGCAAGATTAGTTCAACCGGTTCTTATCTTCCTAAAAAAATTCTTCTTAATGCCGAATTAGCAAAAATAGTCGAGACTTCTGATGAATGGATCATGGATCGCACTGGTATCAAACAAAGACATGTTGTTTCCGAGGGTGAATTGACTTCCGATATTGCAACTCATGCAGCTTTAAAAACTTTAGAAAAAGTCGGCAAAGAAGCCAAAGAAATTGATTTGATTATTGTTGCAACCACAACTCCCGACCTCACATTTCCAGCAACTGCCACAACAGTTCAAGCAAAAATTGGCGCAATCAATGCCTTTGCTTTTGATATTCAGGCAGTTTGTTCTGGCTTTGTTTACGCATTAGCAACCGCGGATAATTTTATTAAATCCGGTCAAGTTAAAAATGCTTTAGTAATTGGCGCTGAAACTTTATCCCGCATTGTAAATTGGGAAGATCGCAACACTTGTGTTCTTTTTGGCGATGGTGCTGGCGCAGTTTTACTTGAAGCAACTTCTGAAGAAAATTGCGGCATTATCGCCTCTGATTTACATTCTGACGGAACATTAAACAGTCTTCTAAAAACTACGGGTGGTCCTTCACTTAACCAGCAAACTGGTTTTATTGAAATGTCAGGAAAAGAAGTTTTTAAACATGCGGTTGAAAAAATGTCGAAATCGGTTTTATCGGTTTTGGAAAAAGCCGGTTTAACTTCTAAAGATATTGATCTTCTGGTTCCGCACCAAGCCAACGCCAGAATTTTAAATGCAGTCGCAGCTCGACTAGAAATTCCTGAAGAAAAAGTGGTTTTAACAGTTCAAGATCACGCCAATACTTCAGCAGCTTCAATTCCCTTGGCATTAGATTACGCCAATTCACAAGGTAGAATTAAAAAAGGCGATGTTGTTGTGCTTGAAGCTCTCGGCGGGGGTTTAACTTGGGGATCAGTAGTGCTTCGCTGGTAGTTAATTATTTATCCAGCTTTTTCTGTTTTAAATTTTTAGATTAATAAAAAAAGCAAAGGAAGTTTTGCCATATTGACGCAAATCAAGAAGTTTAAAATTTTCTAAAGCAAAATCTTGCGGCTTTGTCCCGACTTGTCCCACCTAGTGCGGTAAAATCATTTCTAAAATCTTTTTAACTTCGTCGCTGATTTTTGGTTTCATCACCACTTCTCGTTTGTTTATCTCGTCGTAAATTCTGGCATTGATGGATTTCTTCAACTCCCTCATCACAGCT
>CAMAXU010000020.1 GCA_945862455.1 Rickettsia typhi
GAGACAGGTGTTGCATGGCTGTCGTCAGCTCGTGTCGTGAGATGTTAGGTTAAGTCCTTCAACGAGCGCAACCCTCATCCTTATTTGCCATCGGGTTATGCCGGGAACTATAAGGAAACTGCCAACGACAAGTTGGAGGAAGGTGGGGACGATGTCAAGTCATCATGGCCCTTATGAGGTGGGCTACACACATGCTACAATGGTGGTTACAGCAGGAAGCGAAAGAGCAATCTGGAGCAAATCCTTAAAAGCCATCTCAGTTCAGATTGAGGGCTGCAACTCGCCCTCATGAAGTTGGAATTGCTAGTAATCGTAGATCAGCACGCTACGGTGAATACGTTCTCGGGTCTTGTACACACTGCCCGTCAAGCCATGGAAGCTGTTTCTACCCGAATAGGTTGAGCTAACCGCAAGGAGGCAGGCCTACACGGTAGGAGGAGTGACTGGGGTTAAGTCGTAACAAGGTAGCAGTAGGGGAACCTGCGGCTGGATTACCTCCTTAAGAAAAGAAATTGATCTTCGGGTCGATTTCCAATACGTAATGATGCTTGCATCATTACACAAAAAATAAAAACATGCGGGCTATCGTCTTTGTTTTTCTTAAAAAACGCGAACTAATTCAACTCACGATTATATATATGCCACATCTCATCATCGAGCATTCAGCCAATATTTCAAAAAGCTCAATCATAAATTTACAAAAAAATATCCAAAACATCATGAGTGTTGTGGAAGGTAATTTTGATCCTGATCAATGCAAAGCAAGAGCCTTGTCCTTTGATGATTATCTGGTTGGATTGACCGATCAAACCACTTCTTCTTTTATTCATATAACCTTAAAAGTTTTAACTGGCAGAACCGTTCAGATAAGAAAAAATTTGGCTGAGAAAATTCTAGAATTTAGCAGAGAGTTTCTTCTTGATTTGAAATTACCAGGTAAGAGACATGAAATTTCCGTTGATATAGTTGAAATGGAACGTGAGACATATCAGAAGTTTGTAGCTGAGCTATAAAAAACTAACTCAAGCCTGTAATGGAGCCCGTCGTTCGACGGGGTGACAAGTTTTTAAATTATCGCATAGTTTTTAAATTATCGCATAAACTCTACATTTGTTACCCGTCGTTCGACGAGATTCATACGATCTACATTCAACTGACAAAATTATTCTCAATATTTCACCCTCGATTTAATCAAAAATAAAAATCGCCAAAAATGTTTGGTAAAAATAAAATCCTAAAACCAGAACTTCACGACGGCTCTTTTCTCGATATTCAAGAAATATTCCCAACTCTTCAGGGCGAAGGCCCTTACGCTGGTCATCCTTCTGTCTTTATCCGCCTTGGTGGCTGTAATCTGGCATGTGATTTTTGTGATACTGAATTTGAATCTTATCAAAATTTTTCTTTAGAAAAAATTATCGAAAAAACCATAAAACTTTCAAAAAATACTGAAGGAAAAATTGTCAGAAAATTAATCGTAATCACTGGCGGAGAGCCTTTGCGCCAGCCAATTGAAAGACTTTGCGCAGAATTAGTAAAATTAAATTTCCTCGTTCAAATCGAAACCAACGGCATCATTTATCGCGACTTGCCACCAGAAATAAAAATCATCTGCTCCCCAAAAATCACCAATGAAAAATATTACCAAATCAGATCTGACCTACTCCCGCGCCTCAATGCCCTAAAATTCATAATTTCTAAAACCCATAAAAATTACCAACAGCCAGCCGAAGTCGGCCAATCAAAATTTTCTATTCCCATTTATCTCCAACCAATGGATGAATATGACGCCACTAAAAACAAAGAAAATTTAGAATATACAACGCGTTTATGCGAAGAAGGCGGATATTTCTTATCACTACAAACACATAAGATCTTGGGGATCAGGTAATTGAAGATGAGTTTTAAATAATCTCAAGTAGTGGGGTAAGCGCCCCCTTTTTGCGAACTTTTCTCCGATACCTTCCGAAGTCTTGATTTTCTAAAGCATTTCATGTTCACTGAATTTCAGATTTTACTTTTGAAAAAATACAAATTTATTTGCAGATTTTAATTGTTTTTCAAAATGCTGTACCTGAAACTTTATTCGGTGTTGTAATGGGTGTATTGAGGAAATGAAAGCTCGGTTACAAAAATCTACGCAGATAAATGGACACTGCGAATGAGCCGAAAATGAGCTGCCCTAGATGAGTAAATGAGTATGTATAGGATGATGCTGGTCCCAATTCCATGATATTAAATTTATGAAGCTATTAAAAAAACTCAAAGATTTCTCAGCTATTTCGACCGATATTGTTGTAAATATTCGCAAGACCATTTGCGCCGTTTACATAAGTATCGAAATCTTAAAATGGTTATTCTGAAGATATATTTTGAACTAGGTGGGGATTTCTCCTTACCTAGTTTGCTTATTCGTTTTGAAATCTGGGGACAAAATAATATTGTTAAATTTAAATCGAAGTTTTGACGAGATGGTTTTGTGGTTTATGTGGCGGTAAGATGTTTTACATTCGCGCTTGGAAGCGCAAGATTTTTTCAAAAGCACTTCGTTTGCTAAGAAAAATTAAGCTTATTGTCGAACTCTATTTATAGGTCACCGTCTACCCTTTCGACACAATATCCGGAAACGAGCTTCTAAGCGCCGCTTTTGTAACTTCGCGAATATCACCAACTGCTAAATCACCTAAAGTGAAAGGACCGAATGAAACGCGGATTAGGCGGTTTACCTTTAATCCTAAATGTTCCATAACTTTTCTGATTTCGCGATTTTTGCCTTCTTCGAGCGAAATTTTTAACCAAGAATTTGAGTTTTTTTCAACTTCAACTTCAACTTTGATCGAGCCATATCTAATGCCTTCAACGGTAATTCCGTTTTCTAATTTCTTTAATCTTTCGTGATTAACTTTTCCAAAAACGCGAGCGCGATATTTTCGGATCCATTTATTTTTTGGCAATTCCATGTAGCGTGCAAGCTCGCCGCTAGTGGACAAAAGCAAAAGCCCTTCGGTGTTAAAATCTAATCTTCCAACTGTCACCGTGCGCGGCATGTTTTTGGGTAATAAATCAAAAACAGTTTTGCGATTATGCGGATCTTTCGATGTTGTTAAAACGCCTTCTGGCTTGTGAAAAAGCCACAAACGAACTGGTTGTTTGGCGTTAATTAATTTATCATCAATTTTAATTGAATGATCTGTAATAAAAGTTGCAGGACTAGTAATAACCTCGCCATTAACTTTTACGCGACCTTCCAAAATCATTTCTTCCGCTTCTCTTCTCGAGCAATATCCAGCTTGGGCGATTACTTTTGCAATTCTGATTCCTTTTTCTTCAGCTTTTATTTCAGTCATTTTTTTTATTTTTTTAAGATTGCTTCGAATCTTTATATTTTTTTGCCGCTTCAACAAAAGCTACAAAGATTTTTTTATCGGCGTCAGTTACTTCAAATTCTGGATGCCATTGTACGCCAATGCAAAAAGGATGTCCTAGTTTTTCAACCGCTTCGATCACGCCATCAGTAGCTCGGGCTGAAACTCGCAAGCCTTCACCAGGATTTTTTGCTGCCTGATGATGCGAAGAATTAGTTTTAATTTTTTCTTCACCGACAATTGAAAAAAGTTTAGAATTTCTCTCAATTAAAATATCGTGATAAGGTATTTTATAGTCACTAAAACCCGCAATATGGCTTTGTTCATGATCCATAAATTGTTCTTCATCAGGAATATGTTGAATCACTTTTCCGCCATGCAAAACATTAATTAATTGCATGCCGTTGCAAATTCCAAACAAAGGAATATTGGTTTTAATTGCTTTGCTTCCAAGTTCGTATTCGAAGTTCTCGCGAACGTCGTTTAATTTTACAGTTGGGTGAATTTGTTTTTCGCCGTAACGTTTTGGATGAATATCAAAATATCCTCCAACCACAACCAGACCGTCGAGAGAATCTAGATAAGAATCAATTAAATCATAATCGTAAGTTAAAATAATTGCAGCTCCTCCGGCATTATTTATCATTTCAACATAATTAGCGCGCAATGCATAATAATTGCGGCTTGAATAGCCGTTCGGGCATCCATCTTTATAGTCCGGAACAATTCCAATTAATGGTCTAGTTGTTTTCATAAATCTCTATGAATTTTTACTTGAAATATTGGTGCTGTTTTCAACAGCAGAAGCGAGCGCTGCAAGCCTTGCAATTACTGAGTAAATTGCAGGAATTTTATTTTTTTCCAATCCTAATTTTAATTGTGTTTCAGATAATTTTTCTAAATCAAAAAAGCTTGCGCCGGCTGCGTTTAAGCTGATTTTTTCGTCACGATTTTCATTAACCCGAAATAAGTTTCCCACAATTTCGCCGCCAATCATGTAAATCATTGGTTCGGCAATTTTATCATCAATACGATCTACAGTTTTAATTCCTTCTTGGACCATCACTTGTGTATTTTGAACGGCACCTTTGAGCATATTCATTTTATTGCGTTCTTTTTTATTTATCTCCAAAACTTCTGCACTAGAAAAAACGGGCCAAACCGCGATTCCGTAAGTTCCATTATCAGCTTTGATGTAGCAATAAGGCTCATCTGAAATACCATATTGTTGATATTTTTCTTTTAAATCACTGATAATTTTATCAACATGCGCTGCTAAACATTCAAGGCCAGTTTGTTCTTTAAAATCCACTTTTTTGCATACGGCGTGAAAGGAAGAAATTAGCCAAGGATCAATTTCAATAATTTGTGCTAATTCAACAGCCAGTTGGTTATAAATATCAAAATGATGTGATTTGGTGCGTGAATGCCAGCCTAAATTTTCTGATGGAATAATTGGCGATGAAAGATTTTTGAGAATTTCAGAAATTCCGTCAGTTAAATCATTGTTTAGAACAATTAGATCTGGTTCAAAACCTTCTTTGCTGGCAATTTTATCGCCATTTTTTTGTAAAGGATGAATCGTAACAAAATGACCATTTTCTAGGTCAATTGTAGTTTTCTCAATTATTTCAGAAGATAAAGTTCCAATAATAACCTCTCTTTTAGAACTTAAAATTTCCTGCAAATAAAAAACATTTTCCAAATAACGCAAATTGCGGGTGTGGCTTTCTGGTAAAATTAAAATCTTTTTTGCTTGAGGAAAATGTGCTGATAAAAAATTATCGGCGATAGATTTAGCTTTTTGCCTTGAAACATCAGAAAGGTTGTTAAATCCAGCTGGAAAGCAGTTTGTATCAACTGGTGCAATTTTTATTGCGCTGTGACGCAGATCAATTGAATTATAAAAAATTGGTGGATTTTCACGAAATTTTTGCGCAAAAAAATCTTCAATTTTTTGGTGATTTTCGCTGATTTTTTGTGAAAGAATTTCGGTGATTTTTTGCATTATTATTTTTGATTATTTCTTCGTTTAAAACCCGAATGGACCCCGTCGTGAAGACGGGGTGACAAGTTTAGAAGTATGTACATCAAACATACTCAGTGTCACCCCGTCTTCCTCAGTGTTACCGCGTCTTCCTCAGTGTCACCCAACCTTCCAGCCATAATCAGTGTCACCCAACCTTCCAGTCATACTCAGTGTCACCCCGTCTTCACGACGGGGTCCACTCGGTCTTAATTATAACTACCCAGTAAAATTTGCTGCGTAAGATTTTTTGGTTACAAGCATTTTTTTCGGCTCTTCAACTTCATATTCAAATCCACTTTTTTCTGCGAATTTTATTGCCTCCTCTTTGCTTGCAAAAACAAATCCTAATTGCGAAGAAGTGTTACTTGCCGAAACCCAGCCAGTAACTGAACTGATCGATCGAATATTTTTTTCCTCAATTGGTTCCATTAACCATTTTTTAGTATTCCTTTTTCCTGATTGCATCGCCGATTTTGTCGGGCGAAAAATTTTTACTTTCATATTTAAATAAATTTTAAAAACCAACAGCAACGCCCTCTCTTCTGGGATCAGCGCCACCTTCGATTTTGTTTTTATCAATTGTAATTGCGTGAATTCCGCTCGTAATTTCGATCACTTTTGTTTTGTGACCCATTTTTTTTAGCTCAGGTTCTAATTTAATAATTTCCTGATTTTTTTCCAGTTCGATTATGTTATTTAAAACTACAAATGTTGGAATGGAAATTGATTCTTGAGCATTAAGTCTAAAATCCAAATGATTGATGATGGTTTTGGCAACAAACTGAATAATTCTAGGTCCTCCCGGAGATCCAACAATCATGATTAATTTGTCTTTTTCATCAAAGACAAAAGTTGGTGACATTGAACTGCGCGGCTGTTTGCCCGGCTCCAAACGATTCGCAACTAACTTGCCATTTTTTATCGGCTCAAAAGAAAAATCAGTTAGTTGATTGTTTAACATAAATCCATCGACCGAAATTGCCGAACCAAAAAAATATTCAATCGAGCTCGTCATTGAAACAGCATTTCCCTTAGCATCAATAACTGATAAATGAGTTGTGGAAGGAAGTTCAATAGCTCGATTATTGATCACAGAATTTTGTTTGTAGATAAATTTACCAGGTTCAATTTTATCAATTGCTTTATTTGGATCAATTAATTCAGCGCGTTTTGCCAAGTAATCCTTATCTAACATTTTATGAATTGGAACATCTGTTGTGTCAGCTAAATATTGATTGCGATCGGCATAAGCCAAACGAGTTGCTTCGGAAATTAAGTGAATTGCTTCAACGGAATTTGGTTTAAATTTTGACAAATCAAAATTTTCTAAAATTCCCATAATTTGCAAAAGTGTCACGCCGCCGGCAGGTAATGGCATTGTGCATATTTTGTATTTTTTGCGGTAAGTGTCGCACAGCAAATCACCGGTTTTGATTTGGTAATTTTTCAAATCATCAAAAGATAAATAACCGGCATTAATTTTTGAGTTTTGTACTGCGTTTGCAATATCATGCGCGATCTCTCCTTTGTAAAAGGGATCAATTCCTTCCTTTGAAATTATTCTCAGCGTTTTTGCCATTTTTGGATTGGTGATTTTATCGCCAGCTTTGAAAGCTTTGCCATTTTTATCGAGATAAATTTCAGCAGTTTCATTAAAATCTTTTAAGTAAGAAATATTTGACGATAAAATATGAAATCTATTGCTGGCAATAAAACCGTCATTAGCGATTTTTATTGCTGGTTGAAAAAGTTTTTCCCAAGATAATTTTCCATATTTTTTATGAGCTTCCGCCATTGCCATTAAAAGTCCGGGCGTTCCAACTGAAAGGCCGCCGCGCACTGCGTCATTAAAATCGCGGGGCTTGCCATTTTTATCTAAAAACATATCGCTTTTAGAATTTTTAGGCGCGGTTTCGCGTCCATTAAAATAAATGGTTTTGCCGCTTTTTTTATCATAATAAAGAATGAAAGCGCCGCCGCCAATTCCAGAAGATTGTGGTTCAACAATATTTAAAACTAACTGCGCCGCAATTGCAGCATCAATGGCATTTCCGCCTTGCGCCATAATGTCAGAACCGGCGCGGCTTGCAATTTCATTGCCAGAAGAAATCATGAATTTTTTTCCCGCGACAACTTTTAAATCACGAAAACCAGAATCGGGTTCACCAATCCAAATGTCAGAAAGACTAAAGTTTGAGGCTTTGTGATTACAGGCTGCGAGCAATAAAAATGAACAAATTATAAAATATTTTTTCATGTTTTTTTGCGGAAAATTTTTAAAAAAGTGGCAAGAAAAATTAAGATACAACCCAGCCAAATTAAGTAAATGAATGGTTTGTAATAAACGCGTACGGCGTAATTTTCTTCTTCATCTTTATTTCCTATTACCAAATAAAGATCGCCAAAAAATCCATGTTTAATCGATGCTTCGTTTGTGGTTTGTTCTGAAATTGGATAATAGCGCAACTGTGGTTTTAAATGGGCAATTTCCTGACCATTTTTTGTTACTAGAAAATCACCTTGGCGGGAGATAAAATTTTTACCGGCAAAATATTCTACGTCTAAAAATTTGATTTCAAAATTGGCAATTTTTAGTGATTCATTTTTCTTAAGATTTGTTTCTTTGGTGAGGCCGAAAGACGATGTAATTACAATGCCGACGATGATTATTGAAAAGCCGAAATGAGCTAAAGTCATTGCGATATTTTTGCTGGAAAAAACAGTGATTAGTGCAGAAAAAATTGCTAAAAATAAAATTAGGATTTGTAAAAAATCTGCAGATTTATGGTAGAAAAAAGTTAATGCGGTAATTGTGATTGCAGCCAGTAAAAGCAATGAGATCTTGAGGTTTATAAATTTTTTTACAGTAGTTTTTTCTGAATAATTTAGCTGATTTGAAATCGCCAAAAAAATCAAAAATGGCGTAATTAAAAAACCAAAAATTTTATTATAATATTCAGGGCCAATTGAAATAAATTCATCGAAAATTCCGCGCGAAAAAATCGGATAAATTGTGCCAAGAAGCACTACAAATAAAGCGACAATCAGAAAATAATTATTGAGTAAAATTGAGCCTATTTTTGACCAGAGGAAAATTTTATTTTGTTCACTTTTTAAGCGCGGAATTTTAGCGCCAAGAATTAAAAGTCCGGCGCCGCCGATTAAGAAAATTAATCCGATAACAAAAAATCCGCGCTTGGCATCAATGGCGAAAGAATGAACTGAAGTTAACACGCCGGAGCGCACTAAAAAAAGACCGAGCAGGCATAAAATGAAAGTTAGAATTGCTAAAAATGCCGTCCAGATTTTGAAAATTTCTTTTTTTTCTAAAAGTTTTAAACAGTGAATTAATGCAGTTGCAGCAATCCAAGGCATGAGTGAAATATTTTCTACTGGATCCCAAAACCAATAGCCGCCCCAGCCAAGTTCGCGATAAGCCCACCAAGCGCCGAGCCCAATTCCGAAAGTTAAAAAACCGTAAGAAAAAAATAGCCAGCCTTTCAAATGTTGCGCGAATTTTTTATCGATTCTTTCGGATAAAAGTCCGGCGATGGCGAAAGAAAAAATTAAAGAAAATCCGATATAGCCAGTGTAAAGCATTGGCGGATGTAGCGCAAGACCGATATCTTGCAAAAGAGGATTTAAGCCTAAACCAACTTCGGGAGTTGGAAAAATTCTCTCAAAAGGATTGGAAGTAAAAGCGGTGAAAGCAGCAAGTAGGGCGATGATTGAGGATTGTGCGGAAGAAATAATAATTTTTCTCTGAGCATCAATTTTGCTTAAAAAAGCAAAACCAAAACTGTAAGCAGAAAGTATGGAAATGAGCAGTAGCATTGAGCCCTCGTGATTGCCCCAACTGCCAGAAACTTTATAGATTAATGGTTTTAAATGATGAGAGTTTTGGTAAACGTTGGCGATGGAATAATCAGAAATTATGAAAGAATAAATTAAGCAAAGTTGCGAAATTGCAGCGGCGACAAAGCTTAGGGCGGTTAGATAAAAAGAGATTTTTTCTAATTCTAAAAATTTTGTTGGGGTTTTTTTGCGCAAAGAAACGAAGTTGAAAAGCGGCAAAGAAATGCTGATTGAAAGTACTAATAATAAAAGTGCAAAACCGATGATTGGCGACATATATATAAAATTTTAGGACGAACCAAACCTTAAACTCTTTCTGAAATAAATTTTGTCACCGCTTCATAATTGTTCTCCAGAACTTCAAACTTTTCTTCGTTTTTAAATAAATCTTTCAAGAAATTTGGCAAAGTAGGATTTGGAACTCCTGCGGCAATAACCGCGTCTGGAAATTTTGCTGGATGCGCCGTTGCGAGAGAAACCACAAACTCGCCTTGATAATTTTTGCTTTTGATAAATTCTTCTCCAGCATAAATGCCAATAGCACTATGAGGATCAAGGATTTCACCAGTTTTTTCAAAATATTTTTTTATGGTTTTTTTAGTGGTTTCGTCATCAACAGTAAAAGATTCAAATTCATTTTGAATGCTTTTCAAAACATCATCTGAAACTTTCAAACTGCCGCTGCGCTCAAAATCAGTCATTAATTTTGGCATTTTTGCTTCTGATTTTTTGGCGTGATGGGCATCAAAAAGCAATCTTTCAAAATTGCTTGAAACCTGAATATTCATGCTCGGAGAAATGGTTTCGATCATTTGTGCTTTACTATAATTATTTTCACGAATGAAGCGATTTAGAATGTCGTTTGAGTTAGTTGCGACAACAAGTTTGTTAATATTTAAACCCATTCTTTTGGCTAAAAATCCAGCATAAACATCGCCGAAATTTCCGCTTGGAACTGAAAATGAAATTGGATTTTTTTCTTCAACCCCAAGACGTAGCGCGGCATAAAAATAATAAACAATTTGCGCCATGATGCGGGCGAAATTAATTGAATTTACTGCCACCATTTTTTTGCCCTTCAAAAATTTGTCGCCGCTATTTTCTGCTGCAAACATTTTTTTTACCATTGATTGACAATCATCAAAATTTCCTTTTACCGCAATGTTGAAAACATTATCGGCTAAAACCGTGGTCATTTGTTTTCTTTGAACTTCAGAAACTTTTTCATGCGGATGTAAAATAAAAATCTGGGCATTTTTCGATGCTTTGCAGCCTTGAATTGCAGCTGATCCGGTGTCGCCAGAAGTAGCTCCAATTATGACGATTTTTTCATTTCTTTTGGTTAAAAAATAATCGAGTAAATTTCCTAAAAATTGCAAAGCAAAATCTTTAAAAGCCAAAGTTGGACCGTGAAAAAGTTCCAATAAAAATTCATTATGGCTTAATTGTTTTAATGGCGCGATGGCGCTGTGAGAAAAATTTTTGTAAGATTTTTTGATGATTTTTTTGTAAGTGTTGGCATCTATTTCATTATCAACGAAATATCTAGTAACCTCGAAAAATAATTCTTCGTAATTCATTTTTTTCATTTTTGTGATATCGTTTTTGCTAAATGTCGGCAAAAATTCTGGCACGTAAAGGCCGCCGTCTGATGCTAAGCCTTGAAGAACAACTTCTTCAAAAGAAAGGCGCGGCGCTGCAAGGCGGGTCGAAATAAATTTCATGAGAGCAATTATTTGATTTTTGTAAGGAGGTTTCGTAAGTTAATTTATATTTTTTAAGTCCAACCAATAAACAAGTCAATGTCAGCGCAATCATACCAAGATCAGGAGAAGCTAGATTACTTATACCGCAGCGGTGTTGGCATTGTGCTGATTAATAAGAAGAAGGAAATTTTTGTTGGTAAAAGAATTGACAATCATTCTGATGCTTGGCAAATGCCGCAAGGTGGACTTGACGCTGGCGAAACTGAAGATGAGGCGATGATTCGCGAATTGAAAGAAGAAACCGGAATTGATTATTTTAATATTAAAATAATCAAAAAAAGCGAAGTTCATCTTTATTATAACTTACCTTATAAATTGCAGAAAAAATTCTGGGGCGGAAAATATTTAGGTCAGAAACAAAGATGGTATTTGGCTGAGTTTACGGGAGATGAAGCTGCAATTAATATTCAAACTGAAAATCCGGAATTTTCGGATTGGAAATGGATTTCGCGCTCTGAAATTACAAGCGCAATTGTTGCTTTTAAACGCGATCTTTACGAAGACGTGATTAAAGAATTTTCGGAATATTTATAAATAAAATGCCTGCTGAAATAAATTTTTACCAAGTTGATGAAACTATCATAAGGTCGCTTGCTCCATTGCTATTGAAGGTTTTGGATGAGAAGAAAAAAGCTTTAGTTTTTTGCGAAAATCCAACTCAAATCAAAGAAATTGATGGCGCGCTTTGGACTTACGGACGCAATAAATTTATTCCTCATGTGACGATTGAAGATAAGGAATTCGCAATGGAACGTCAGCCAATTTTGATTACGAATCGTGAAGAAAATTCAAACAAAGCTGATTATTTAGTTTTTTTAGATGCGCCATCAGATGCCTTTTTGCAAGAGTTTGCTAGGGTTTTTTATTTCTTTGAAGAAACAGAATTAGAAAATGCCAAGAAAATTGCAAAAAAAATTAAACCAACAAACTCTTATAAAAAAGAAGATGGAAAGTGGATTAAGAGCTCTCTTTAAAAAGACGATTAAAAAAGATTTAGGACAGCCTCTAAGTATGATTCAGGTTTATTTTCCAATAAATATCGCCTCAACTTTTTCTTCTTTTTTATTAATTTTATCTATCAGTAAAAACTCAATTACGCTTCGCCCTTCTTCATTTCCTTCCATAAAAATTTTAGGTATAATCACATAAACTTTAAACGTCGAAACTGAATCGGGAGCAACTTCCATATGATCTGGTTCAACATTTTGTATTTTTAAAAACGCATCTTTCGGTGCATTAATTTTTAGACTAAAAATCTTATTCTCATGAGTTTTATTCATGAGTTTTAATGTGTAGCCATTGCGAATTGAGCCATCAGAAAGAGTTACAAAAATCGGGTTGCGATCAGGCAAAATAGAGGTTTCAAGATTTGGTTTTAAAATCAGGCTGCGCAGCATTATCGCTGAAACTAAAATTAAAATTGTGGCATAAAGAAAGGTGCGCGGTTGCAAAATTTTAAATTTTTTTTGCGGTATTGGATTCAGTAAATGATTCATAGTGTCATAACGAATAAGACCTTTTGGCAAGCCAATTTTTTCCATCACATTGTCGCAGGCGTCAACGCAAAGTCCGCAGGCAATACATTCCATTTGTAACCCATTTCGAATATCGATGCCGGTAGGACAAACGACTACGCATTGTTTGCAATCAATACAATCGCTGCGATTTTTAAAATCCTCACCTTGCTTCATTTTACCGCGCGGTTCGCCGCGTTTTTCGTCGTAAGTAATAATGAGGGTATTTTTATCAAACATTGCAGATTGAAAGCGTGCGTAAGGACACATGTATGTACAAACATGTTCACGCGCAAAACCCGCCATAACATAAGTGGCGCCTCCAATTCCCAAGATCCAGCCCAAGGCATCCCAAGTTATTTGACCATGAAAAAGATTTTTTGTTAATGTAAATGAATCGGTAAAATAACTAACAAAAGCATAGCCGGTAAGGAGTGAAACTATTATCCAGCTGCTGTGAGTTAAAAATTTACGCCAGAATTTTTTGAAGTTTTTTTTGCGATCAAGTAAAATACGATCATTGCGGTCGCCCTGAAATAAACGCTCCAGAGCGATAAAAATATCAGTCCAAACAGTTTGAAAACAAGCATAACCACACCAGATTCTGCCAAAAAGTGAAGTTACAAAAAATAATGCAACGGCAGCAAGAATAAGGATTCCAGCTAAATAATAAACTTCCTGCGGCCAGATTTCGATGCCAAAAAAATAAGCCTTTCCATCTGAAAAATCGATAAGAATTGCTTGATTTGAAGCCCCACCAGCGCGTTCAAAGCGCAAAAAGGGAGAGAAAAAATAAATGCTTAAAAACACACTATTTAGAATCCATTTTAGACGACGAAAACGTCCTTTAACTTTTTGGGGATAAAGACGTTTTTTTGCTTCAAAAAGAGGACCTGACATTGGAAATGCTTTGAATTTTTTAAAGGTAAGTTAATTAGGAGTTTGTCGCGTAAATCAAAATTTTCTAAGAAATTTTTGTGATTCTGATTTTTTTCAAAGGTAAGCGTACCTAGATGTACGTGCGTTTGAAAAAATCAGAATTGCGAAAAGTTCGACGAAAAGTTTGATTTACGCGACAAACTCATTAGCTAACACTGTCTAATTAATCTTTTTTAAATACCTGTAAATTTTTTTATGAACCAAATTGCAATCAAAATGCTGATGGGAGATCGCGCCAAATATTTGGGTCTAATTTTTGGTATTATGTTTGCGACACTTTTAATGGCGCAACAAATGTCGCTGTTTATCGGAATTATGAGTCGAACTTATGCCACGATTGACGAAACCAATGAAGTTGATATTTGGGTTATGGATAAAAAAGTGCAATATTTAGACGGTGTTGAACCACTTCCCGATATTGCTTTAGCAAAGGTTAGAAGCGTTGAAGGTGTAAAATGGGCGGTTCCGATACATAAAGGAAATTTGGTGGTGAAAGTTAATGGCAGCCTGCAAACTGTTGGTTTGGTTGGTGTTGATGATGTTTCTTTTGTCGGCGCACCGCGTAAAATGGTGATGGGAAATTTGGAAGATTTAAAAATAAAAAATGCTGTAATAGTCGACCGTTTGGGCTACAGCTACATTTGGCCCGACGAGCCTTATAAAATCGGTCGCGAATTTGAAGCTAACGATCAAAGAATGTTTTTGGTTGGAATTTGTGACTCAACGCCAAATTTTGCTTCTCCCGTTATAATGTATGCACGCTACTCCGAAGCAATTCAATACACTGGACAATCGCGAAATAAAATGTCTTTCGTAGTTGCAAAAGCGCAAGATGGTTTTGATCCAAAACGAGTCGCAGAGCGCATCAGCAAAGAAACCAATTTAAAAGCACAAACTTGGAAAGAATTTTCTGACGCAACAATGAATTATTATTTAACTCACACCGGAATTGCGATTAATTTTGGAATTACAGTTTTGCTTGGCTTCATAATTGGCGCGGTTATTTCGGGGCAAACTTTTTATATTTTTATTGTTGAGAATTTAAAACAATTCGCCGCGTTAAAAGCAATTGGCGTGACTAATAATAAAATTTTAAAAATGGTTTTAACTCAAGCAGCTGTTGTTGGATCGATTGGTTTTGCGATCGGAATTGGATTGACTTCAATTTTTTTTAAAAAAGTTTCTGGCGGCGCTAGTGCTTTCAAAGGATTTTTCTTGCCGTGGCAAGTTGTTTTGGGCGTGGCTTTGGCGGTTGTTTTAATTATGTTTATTTCCAGTTTTATCAGCATCAGAAAAGTTTTTGTTACTGATCCGGCAATTGTTTTTAGAGGATGATTTATGAATAAAAAAATCTCCATCGAAACCAAAAATATCAGCAAAGATTTTCAAATTGGCGAACAAAAAATGCGCGTGCTTTTTGATATTAATTTAAAAATTTATGCTGGCGAAATCACGATGCTTGTAGGTCCGTCGGGATGCGGAAAAACTACGTTAATTTCAATTATCAGCGGAATTTTAAGTCAAACCGAAGGCGAAGTAATTATTAATAATGAAATAATTACAAATCTTGCCGATGAAAAAAAAGTCAATTTTCGTCGCAAAAATTTAGGATTTATTTTTCAGCAATATAATCTTTTACCAGCTTTAACTGCCGCAGAAAATGCAGCAATTACGCTAATCGCTGACGATATGGAAATTTCGAAAGCCTGCAAAAAATCAGCCGCAATTTTGCGCGAAATCGACATGGAAAATCATATCGAAAAGTTGCCATCACAACTTTCTGGCGGTCAACAGCAGCGCGTTGCAATTGCGCGCGCTTTGGTTCACGAGCCGTCAATAATTATTTGCGATGAACCAACATCAGCGCTTGATGCAGCAACTGGTCAGAAAGTAATGGAAATTTTGCGCGATAATGCCTTAAAAAGCGGTCGCGCTGTAATTATTGTGACTCACGATGATCGTATTTTCAAATTCGCCAACCGCATTATTAAAATGGAAGATGGAAGAATTGTAGAAAACTAAAATCTATTGCGGATGCCCCTATTTACTCGGCGCGCAGCAATTCAAAATCAACCTAAATTCAAACGAAGTTTGAATTTAAATTAGCATATATGATAAATGAAAAAATTAAAAATTTGACAAAGCAAAAACATTTCGTTTTGAAAATTGCTTTGCCTGCAATTGCGGCGCTAATGTTTTTAAGTGCGATTATTGGATTATTTCAAAATCCAAAACGTCAAAATCTTGAGCCACAAAATCCCTTAACAATTTCAGCTTACGCGCACAGCGTTTCTGGGCTTGGAGTTGCTGAACCGCAAAGTGAATCAATTGCAATTGGCACGAATATTTCAGGAATTGTTTCGGAAATTTATGTCAAAGCCGGAGATAAAGTTAAAAAAGGCGACAAGCTTTTCACCGTTGATGATCGCGAGGTTAAAGCTAATCTGGATTTAAAAATGGCAGAATTTAAAGCCGCAGAATTTGATGCTGAAGAAAAGCGTCAGGAATTTAAAATGTATAAAAATATTGATGATGAGCGCGCTTATAGTCGTGATGAATTTAACAAAAAAAGAATCGCCGCCGGAATATTTGAGCAAAGAGCAAAACAGGCGAAAGCAGAAATGGAAATGGCAAAAATTGCGGTTGATAAATCGACTGTAAAAGCGCCAATAAAAGCCGAAATTTTAAAAGTTGATATTCGTCTCGGCGAGTTTGCGCAAGGTGGTGCGCTGTCGAAATCTTTGATGATTATTGGTGATTTATCATTGATGCATGTGCGTGTTGAAATCGATGAATCTGATGCACATCGCGTAAATCCAAATCGTCCGGCGACGGCGTTTTTGCGAGGTCAGCCAACATTTAAAATCCCGTTAAAATTTGTGAGGATTGAACCTTATATTGTGCCAAAAGTTTCACTAAGTGGCGACAATGCTGAAAAAATTGATACACGAGTTTTGCAAGCGATTTATAGTTTTGAAAATAATTTCGAATCTAAAATTCTGGTTGGTCAGCAACTGGATGTTTATATTGAGTCGAAATAAGTTTTTTAAATCATACTATACCAAATTAACTATCTCTTGAGAGCGCAAACGAAGTATTTTTGAGGAAAAATTGCGACTGGAAATGTAAGCTGTATCGATTGATACAGCGTCATTTTCTGAGCAAATTTTTACCAAAAAGACAAAGTTATGGTTATCAAAAGATAGTTAATTTGGTATAGATATCACGCAGGCTCATGGTGAAATTGAGGCTATTGAGGAAAACAAACAAAATTTAATGAAATATTTTTTCTTACTCACATTCCTATTTTTCGCCAATTGCCGATACTTTCCGCCGATTGGTGAAAAATATAAAAAGCCCGAAACCAAAATGCCCGCGGCTTGGGATAGCATAAAAAAAGATGAAAATTCAGAATTTGGTGAAATTGAAAAAAACTGGTGGGAAAATTTTCAAGATCCGGTTTTAAACAAAGTTATTGAGCAGGCGGTAAAAAATAATCACGATTTTAAAATTGCCCAAAGCCGCGTGGTTGAAGCGCGTGCAAATGTGACAACTGCAACTTCTGACTTAGCTCCGAAAGTTAATGCAACTGTTTCGGCAGCTAGAAAAAATAATTATGTAATTCCTTTTGCACCCAATACTCACACCATTTTTAATTTATTCACCGCTGGTTTTGATGCTAGTTGGGAGCTTGATTTATTTGGTGCAAATTATCGCTCCAGACAATCGGCAAAAGCTTTGCTTGAAGCATCTGATGAAGCAAAAAACTATATTTTAGTTTCGCTGATTGCGGAAGTTGTAAAAAATTATTCCGATTTACGCGCCGCTCAAAATGAATTATTTTTACAAAAACAAATTGATGCCGCGCGTGTTACAATTCTCGAATTAAATGAATCAAAAAAATCCGTCGGCTTGCTTGGTGATATTGATTTAGGTCCGATAAAAATCGCGATGTTGGATAGTAAATCTGATCTTCTTGAATCGGAAGCGCGGGTTGCAATTGCCTTATATAATTTAGAATTTTTGCTGGGAAAAAGGCCGGGTGAAATGAAGAATTTTTTTGGTGAAATCGGCGAAGTTCCAATTTTGCGCAAAGGTGTGATTATTGATGCGCCGATTTCGCTTTTAAGAAATAGACCTGATATTAAGCAGGCGGAACGTGAATTTGCATCAGCAACGGAAATTGAAAGTTATTCGATGGCGCGAGTATTTCCAAAAATTTCTTTGAGCGGATTTTTTGGATTTTACAATACGAAATCACAAAATTTACTTCAATCTTCAAGTCGTGTTTTTGCTGCCGATTCACAAATTACAATGCCGGTTTTAGATTTTGGCGGAATTTTTGCTGGCATGAAAATTGCTGATGAAAGAAAAAAACAGGCTTTAATAACTTATGAAGAAAAAGTTAATAAAGCTTTGCTCGATGTTGAATCTTCAATGATTAGTTTTGTCAAAGAAAGCCAAAAATTTGACCTTATAATTCAAAGTAGAGAAGTTCAGAAAATGATTCATGAGTTGAATTACAGGCGCCAAAATAGTGGCTTAATGGCGCAAGTTGAATATTTGCAATCACAACTTAATTTCTTGCAATCGGAAAAAAAATTAAATTCAAAAAGATTAGAGTTTGCTAAAAAAACAGTAGCACTTTATAAATCTCTGGGTGGTGGTTGGGAAGTTTTTTCAAACTTTCAAAAGAAATGATTTGACAAAAAGACTTTGGAAAATAAGTTGCGCGACCCTTTTTAAAGCTGATCACATATTTTAAATCTTTATGTTTGCAATTATCGAAACTGGCGGGAAGCAATATCGCGTCCAAGCCAATGAAAAAATCATTGTTGAAAAACTTATCGGCGAAGCCGGTTCTAAAGTTACAATCGACAAGGTTTTGTTAGTAAAATCTGAACAAGGAGAAGTAAGTTTTGGCAGCCCTCTAGTTAGTGGTGCTAAGGTTGAAGCTGAAATCGTTAAAACTTTTAAAAACGATAAAGTTATTATCTTCAAAAAAAGAAGAAGACAAAATTCGCGTAGAAAACAAGGTCATCGTCAACAACAAACTTTGTTAAAAATTTTATCGATCAAAGGCTAATTGCTTTTGAGAATTTAAGTGTGAAAGCAGGCTTCAAGTTGTCTGCGAGTAGTGTAATTTAATATTAGGAGAGCCATGGCAACGAAGAAAGCTGGTGGTAGTTCGAGAAACGGTCGTGATTCGGCAGGTAGAAGATTAGGCGTTAAAAAATATGGTGGTCAAGCAGTTATTCCGGGCAACATTATTGTTCGTCAAAGAGGAACAAAATGGCATCCGGGTAAAAACGTAGGAATTGGCAAAGATCACACAATCTTTGCTAAAATCGAAGGAACAGTAGTTTTTGTTAAATCTTCAAGAAATAATAGAATCTCAATCGACGTTGTTGCGGCTGCTGCTGCAAACTAGATAAATTAATCTGGCACTTGTCAGATTTTATGCGGACGTGGCGAAATTGGCAGACGCACTAGACTTAGGATCTAGCGCCTCACGGCATGTGGGTTCAAGTCCCTCCGTCCGCACCAGACTTCGCTCTTGTGAGCTACGCTTGGGCATCTAGGCTTGTCCTAGAACTGTCCAGCCTAGATTGCTAGAGCGAAGCTTCTTTTCTCGAAATAGCCTGAAGGGCGATGACTAGTCGCTCTGAAAATTTATGAATAAAGAATACCTAATCCAAAAAAGTTTTAAAATTTCACCCAATTTTCAAAACCATATATGCACCACACCTACATCTTCAAATCCATATCTTCCCCTTCCCAAGAAATAACCTATATCGACTATATTTCCGATCTAAAAAAAGATTACAAATCCACAATTCCGGCGAATGCAATTTTACCTCCAAACACGCCCCTTGGGAGCTTCAGTCTTACTTCGCATTCCGCGATAAAAAACCGCATTAAATTTCGAACAATATTTAAAATCTCATTGCAGAAGATCTTTTGCCCAAAAGCATTTTTAATATTTTTTTCCCAACAAATTTTCGCAATTCTATCCCTCAAAAAAAATACAAAAAACCCAAACGATTTAATTGCTATTTTTCACTCCTTCTTCTTAAATTCGCGCCTCATTTTTTCGATTACAAAAAATCACGAAATTTAACTAATCCGTACTTGCTGCGGACTCATTCTAACCTATACATATCAAGGCTCTCCAATGGAAGTACAAATCAAAAATACTTACGACAAGAAATTAAAAAAAGAATTTCAAGTTACCATTCCTTACCAATTAATTGACGCTAAAGTTAGCGATTATATTGAAAAAGTTCGTGGTAATTTTTCACTTAAAGGTTTTCGCAAGGGGCAAGTTCCTCTGGAGGTTATCAAAGAAAAATATGGTCAATCAATTATGGCTGATGAATCAGATAAAATCATCAATGATACCATCAAAAAAATCGTTACCGACAATAACATAAAATTGGCTTTATCTCCAAAAATCGACATCAAAAATTTTAAACAAGGTCAAAACGTTGAGCTTACAGCTACAATGGAAATTTACCCACAACTCCCTGAAATTGAATTTAACAAAGTTAAAGTTACCAAAAGAGATGCTGAAATTTCAGAGGCTGACTTAGATGAATCGCTAAAAAAACTACTAAAATTTTATCGTAAATGGAACGCCAAAGATGCTTCATATAAAGCAAAATTAGGTGATTCAGTTAACATCGATTATGTTGGTAAAATCGACAAAAAAGAATTTGAAGGTGGTGCTGCAAAAGGTTATCAGTTAGAGCTTGGCAGCAAAAGCTTCATCGATGATTTTGAAGAGCAATTAGTTGGTAAAAAAGGGGGCGATGAAACTCGTGTAAAAGTGAAATTTCCTAAAGAATATCATAACGAAGAATTTGCAGGAAAAGCTGCAGAATTTGATGTAAAAATTAATGAAGTTTTAACTGCCGAAATGCCAGAAATTAATGATGAATTCATTAAAAATAATTTCGGTTTGGAAAATAAAACCAAGCTTGAAGAAGCGGTTAAAAAGCAAATTGATGACAATTATAAAGGCATTGAACGCAACTTATTCAAAAAAGAACTATTCGATTTCTTAAACAAAAAATATGATTTCGAATTGCCAGCAGGTTTGATTGAAGAACAAGTTAATAATCTTTGGGCTGAAATTGAAGAAGAGTTAAAAACCAATCCAAATAAATTCAAAAACGACAAAGAAAAAGAAAAAGCCAAAGATAAAAAACGCGAAATTGCCCAACGCATGATCCGTTGTGGCATGGTCTTGTCTGAAGTTGCGCAAAAAAATAAAATCGAAGTTACTAACGATGACATTAATCAAGAAATTGGTAAAATTCTGGCTCGTTTTCCAAATCAGGAAAAAGCGGTGTTGGAATATTATCAAAAAAATTCCGTTGCAGTTCAACAGCTTCGGGGTTCAATTATCGAGGAAAAAGCGGTTGATTTTATTTTGAATCAACCGGGAATTGAGAGAAAGAAAATTTCTTTAAAGGAATTGGACAAACTTTGGCAAAAAGCCAGCGAAGTTGAATAGACTTTGCAAAAATGCTTCGCTATTTCAAAAAGCGAAGCAAGCACCAAAAATTTAAACAAAATCTTAATTAAAATTTTATGACTCACTTTTTAGACGCATTAAAACTGATTACTTTTGCCATTCACAAGGAAGGCTATAAATTTATCGTAATTTTCGCTTTGATAACTGCGCTTTTAGCCATACTTAGCAACACTTTGGGACTTATCGGTCTGGTTGCAACTTTATGGTGTGTATTTTTCTTTCGCGATCCTGAAAGAGTTATTCCTGTTGAAGAAAATATCATTATCAGCCCGGCCGACGGCGTTGTAACTCGCGTTGAATTTGGTGTTGAAGCGCCAGATGATTTGGGTTATGGCAAACAAAAATTTAACAAAATTACTGTTTTCTTAAATGTATTTAACGTTCACGTAAACCGCGTACCAGTTAGCGGAACCGTTACTAAGGTTAGTTACAAACCAGGAAAATTTTTAAGTGCTAATGCTGATGAAGCTAGTGCTGAAAATGAAAGAAATTCAGTTGTAGTAAAAACTGCGAAAGGCACAGAAATTATTTTTGTGCAAATTGCCGGTTTAGTTGCACGTCGCATCATTTCTGATATTAAGGAAGGTCAAGAAGTTAAAATGGGCGATCGTTACGGAATTATCCGTTTTGGAAGTCGTGCTGACATTTTCTTGCCGGAAGATATGACAATCAAAGCTCTTGTAGGTCAAACCATGATTGGCGGTGAAACTATTATCGCGAAATTGAACTAAATCTAAAAAAACATGCGTTCTTTAAATATTGCAAAACTGGCTTCAAAACGTGAAGAAGCCAGAGTAGGCGGCGGTCAAAAGAGAATCGACGTTCAACATTCCAAAGGAAAATTAACTGCGCGCGAAAGAATTGAGGTTTTACTCGATCCAGATTCGTTCGAAGAATATGGTCTTTATGTTGAGCACCGTTGTTCTGATTTTGATATGGAAGATAAAAAACATCCGGGCGACGGCGTTGTCACCGGACAAGGCACAATCAATGGTCGCCTAGTTTTTGTTTATAGCCAAGATTTCACCGTTATGGGCGGATCTTTGGGTGAGGCACATGCTAAAAAAATCTGTCAGGTTTTAGATCGGGCAGTTCAAGTTGGTGCTCCCGTAATCGGCATTAACGATTCAGGTGGAGCCCGTATTCAAGAAGGTGTAGATTCTCTTGGTGGTTACGGCGAAATTTTCCAACGTAATATCGATGCCAGCGGTGTTGTTCCGCAAATCTCTTTAATTATGGGACCATGCGCCGGCGGTGCAGTTTATTCGCCAGCTCTGACTGATTTTACGATCATGGTTGAGAATTCTTCATACATGTTTGTAACTGGTCCAGACGTAGTTAAAACCGTTACTCACGAAACCGTTACCCAAGAAGATTTAGGCGGAGCTTCGGTTCACGGCAGTAAAAGTGGCGTTGCTCATTTGACTTTTAAAAGCGACATCGAAGCGCTTTTACAAACTCGACGCTTAATCAATTTCTTGCCACTTTCTAACCAAAAAGCGACTCCACAAATTCCAAGTTCTGATGAAGCGGATCGCGTTGACATTTCTTTAAACACTTTGATTCCAGACAATGCCAATTTGCCATACGACATGTCTGAGCTTGTTGAAAAAATTCTAGACGAAGGTGATTTCTACGAAATTCAACCTAATTATGCTAAAAATATCATGGTTGGTTTTGGCCGTTTGGAAGGCGAAACAATTGGGGTTGTAGCCAATCAACCAATGCATTTGGCAGGTTGTCTCGATATTAAAGCCTCTGAAAAAGCGGCGCGTTTCATTCGTTTTTGTGATGCTTTTAATATTCCGCTTTTAACTTTCGTTGACGTTCCGGGATTCTTGCCGGGTACCGATCAAGAACATGCCGGAATTATTAAACATGGCGCAAAATTGCTTTACGCTTATGGCGAAGCAACAGTTCCAAAAATCACAGTTGTAACTCGCAAAGCTTACGGCGGCGCTTATATTGTAATGAATTCAAAACATTTGCGCGGTGATGTAAACTATGCTTGGGCTAACGCCGAAATCGCGGTTATGGGACCAGAAGGCGCGGTTGAAATCATTTTTCGTGAAGATGCCAAAAATCCGGAAAGCAAAGCCAAAAGAGTTGCTGAATATCGTGAAAAATTTGCTTCACCTTTTGTGGCGGCTTCACGCGGATTTATTGATGAAGTTATTCGTCCCCAAAACACCAGAAAAAGAATTTGTGCCTCACTACAAATTTTGAAAAATAAAAAAGTTCAGAAACCTTGGAAAAAACACGATAATCTTCCTTTGTAAATATTTAGAATAAAAAAGTCCGTTATCCTCGGTCATTTTTGAACCAAGGATAACGGACTTTTTTTAATAGATTTTTACTTTGCTATAGCATTTTTTGCCACCATCTTTTTCTTGAACTTTATTCCCGTAGAAGTTGTATTTATCTGATTAATTAAAATCAGAGATATATGCCGGAAAAAATTAAGAATGAACCATCGCAACTCACAGCATTTGCCAATACTTTTGCTGCCTTAGGATTGTCAGCACTCTTGCAACCAGTAATTACGAGCTTCATTCAAATTGGAGTAAAAGTAGCAGGCGAAGGCAAAACTTATCCCACCGCTTTCAAAGAGCTTAGATATAATACTCCAATTAGTGATTTAATAGAAAGTGCCAAAAAAACTTATAAAAGAAGAGGAGTCGCCTCTATTACTCCGGCAATGTTTTCTCAAGATGTAGCTGACAGATTTGAATTAACTAAGATGCAATTATTAGGTTTTAATACTGCTCTAGAAACTATTATTTCCTCAACTGTTTTTCCGGAAGCACTAGAAAGATATCGAGGAAAAATTGGAGATAATTCAGCAAATTGGAAAGTTTTTTGCGATAATCGTCCGGCACAATTTATGACCTTAGGCTTGAGAAATGCTTCATTTGTTGGCGCGATTTTGTCGAATGATATCGGAAAAAGCTTGGTGTATGATAATAAAGATCGTTTAGCAGAATATGGAATCACCAAAGATAATGCTGAAAATGCTTTAACAATAGCTCTGCGCCTTACATTCGCTGGTTTAACTTCACCATTTGATAGAATATTTACGCAACTAAGCTCCGGAAAACAAACTGCTCAAGAAGTTGGTAAAGAAGTTTTTAAGGATTTGGCTAAAGGGAATTTACCAAAATTATGTGCCGGATTATGTGCAAGAACGGCGCTGGTTTTTACTACATCCTCAACAATTGCTATGGGTAAAAAACTTGGACCATTATTGGTAGAAGCTTTGGAAGAAAATGAGGTTTTTAAATCAATATTTAGCGGTGAGGCTTCTCGAAGTTTAACTAAGAAAAAAATTGATGAAACAGCGGATCTTATTTCAAAAGATGATTTTGGGCTTGTTGGAGGCTCTAACAGCAAGGTGAGAAAAAGTTCTGAGAATTGTGCTAAGTCTATTCAAGAGATAATCCGATTGTCTGAGTCTCCAGCTCCAACACCTTCAGCAGAAAAAACTACAAAATTATCTGAAGCAGAAAAAAACAAAGGGCGTGATGATTAACCGCTATTAATCATCCTCAAACAATCATCATAACTAAAAAGTCGCAGCAGGTCGCGGTGTTTTTTGCTTTGCAGTTTTTTATCGTGATGCAAAATTAGTTCGGCATTTTTGTGAGCGATTTTCAATAAATCAGTGTCGAAAGTTAAATCGGCAATTTTAAATTCGGGAAAACCACTTTGTTTGGTGCCAAGTAAATCGCCGCTTCCACGGATTTTTAAATCTTCTTCAGCAATAAAAAATCCATCATTTGATTCGCGTAAAATGCTCAATCTTTTGCGACCATTTGTACCGAATTTTTCGCCATAAAGTAAAATGCAAAAAGATTTTTTATCTGATCTGCCAACGCGACCGCGAAGCTGATGAAGTTGTGAAAGTCCGAAATTTTCGGAATTTTCAATTAAAATTACCGTTGCTTCAGGAACATCAATTCCAACTTCAATCACGGTAGTTGAAACCAATATTTTCAAGCTTCCATCGCGTTTAGAAAATTCATTCATTACTTTTTCTTTTTCACTTTCTTTCATTTTTCCGTGAAGCAGTGCGACATTTTCGGCGCCGAAAATTTCTGATAATTCGCTAAATTTTTGTTTGGCGCTAACTAACTGAACTTCTTCAGATTCTTCAATTGCTGGGCAAATCCAATAAATTTTTTCACCGCGCACAACCGCGCGCTTTATGGATTGATAAACATCAGTAATTTTTTTTGCTGACATTACCAGAGTTTCAATTGGCTGACGATTTTTTGGTTTTTCATTCAAAATTGAAATATCCATGTCGCCATATAAACCCATCATGAGGCTGCGCGGAATAGGCGTTGCGCTCATTAATAAAACATCAACATCTTGACCTTTTTCAACTAATTTTAAACGCTGTATTACACCAAAACGATGTTGTTCATCGATAATTGCCAGACCCAGTTTTTTAAATTTTACATCATCTTCTAAAACCGCATGAGTGCTGATTAAAATGTCAATTTTTCCCTCGATCAAATCAGCAAGAATTTTAGCTTTTTGTTTTTTTGTATTAGCAGAAGTAAGAAGTTCAATTTTGATTTCACTGCCTTCCAAAAGCTTGCGAAAATAAGCCAAATGCTGTTTTGCTAAAACTGTTGTTGGTGCAATTACACAAGTTTGTTTTTCTTGTGAAATGCTGTTAAGGCAAGTGGCAATTGCCACCACGGTTTTTCCACTTCCAACATCACCTTGCAAAAGTCGCAGCATTTTTTTATCAGAATTGATTTCTGCAGAAATTTCTTGAATAGCTTCGGTCTGTGCAATTGTAAGCTCAAAAGGGAGTGAAATAAGAAATTTTTTGGCAAGATTTTTTTCTGGTTTATGAAATTTTTTCTTTTCTCCGGATTGCGATTTTGCGAGCGAAACCGCGATTTGCCAAGCTAGAAGCTCATCATAAGCTAAACGTTTACGTGCTATTTCATGTAAATTATCGTAATTTTTTTCTTCCAGCGCAAAATAATGCAGGTTTTTTAAAGCTATCACAAAAATAGGCCAGCGCTGCTGATTCAAAAGATTGTGATCGATCCATTCTTCGATATTTTCTTCAAGTTTTGATAAAGTTTCGTGAATTTTTTGGGTAATAAATTTTTGTGAAATCGCCGCACCTAAAGGATAAATGGCATTAATTTTTGGCAGCTTTTCAATTTCTTTTGCTGGTAAAATTTCTTGCGGATGAACAATTTGATTTTCGCCGGCAATTTTTTGCAAATTTCCTAAAATCGCAATTTCTAAACCAATTGGCATTTTGGCGATTTGACTGGGAAAAATTTTGAAAAACACTAAATTTACATAGCCGCTGGGCGTGTAGCAAATAACTTTGTAAGGCTGGCGTGAAGTGGCTGGTTTTAAATGCGATTCAACTTTGGCTATGATGATTACGAGACTTTCATTTGGTACTTCAAAAAGGCGAGGACTTAACATGATTTTTTCGGCACGCACTGGTTTATGCAGCAATAAATCAAAAATTTTATTATCTCCTACTAAGCGGGTTAAGAAATCGTTTATTGTTGGACCAACGCGCTTTAATGTAGAAAGAGGCTGAAGTAGAGTTTGAATGCTCATGTTTTAACAATTAATTGGTGAATTGTTTACTCTTCGCCGCGTTGCGCTCTGCGGTTCTCATCACGTTTTTTGATTGACTCGCGCTTGTCGAAAAGTTTTTTTCCACGTCCGATTCCGACAATTACTTTTGCAAAATTCTTTTTATTGAAAAATATTTTCATTGGTAAGGCGCTGTAGCCTTGAACCTGCATTTTTCCGGTTATTTTATTTAGTTGTTTTTTGTGTAGTAAAAGTTTGCGTTGTCTTTTTGGCGCGTGATTAAATTTATTAGCGCCTTTATATTCGCTGATATTGCAATTAATTAAAAAAAGCTCGCCTTTAATGTCGGCAATATAAGCCTCGGAAATATTGGCTTTACCTTCGCGAATTGATTTTACTTCGCTTCCAAGCAGCATGATACCAGCTTCGATTTCTTCTTCGATGGCAAAATTGAAATGTGCTTTGCGGTTAAGGATTTGCATTGTTTAGTAATTAAGATTTAGAATTTAATGATTTGTTGCAGGTGTTGATTTTACAAGCTAAATTTCAAATCTTAAATTTTAAATTCTAAATCCTAAATCTAAAATCAACTATTATCTTGCAATTAAAAAACCGGTAAATACTTTGCGCCGCTCCCAATTTTTAGCTGCTGACAAATAAAGCAATTAATTTTCAATTTAAAAACTTTTACTTATGCCTCTTTACGAGACCGTTTTTATTGCTAGGCAAGATTTAACCGCCGAAGACGTTGACGCCTTAACTACAAAGCTTTCCAAGATCATTACCGAAGGTAAAGGAAAGGTTGTTTCCAAAGAATATTGGGGACTTAGAAACTTAGCTTATAAAGTTAAGAAAAATTCTCGCGGACATTATATTTTGTTAAACATCGATGCTGAATATGCAGCAGTTGCGGAACTTAATCGCGTTATGGGTTTCAACGAAGACATTATCAGAAACATGACTTTTTCAGTTGAGTCTCACCAAGAAGAGTCTCCGCTTTTTGTTTCTGGCAATGCTAAAGATTATAAGGCTGGCAAGATTGCTGCCAAGAAAGAGCCAAGCAAAACAGATTTGGTTTTGGATCAAGTTCAATTTGAAGTTTAAGGAGTATCAATGGTTGCTAGAACTGCTAATAAAAATAAAAACACCAATAATAACACCAGCGCTACTCAGAATACTGAGGAAGGCTACATCAAAATCTCTTTGGTTAACCAAAGCGTTTTTATTAGAAAGAAAAAATCTTGTCCACTTCGTGACATTCCTCTTTCTGAAATCAACTACACTAATTTGAAATTGTTGAACAAATTCTTGTCTGAAAGAGGCAAAATTATTCCAAGCAGAATTACTAATGTTGAAGTTAAAAAACAAAAAGCTCTTGCGAATGCAATTAAAAGAGCTCGCCATTTGGCTTTGATTTCTCCAATCAAAAAAGATCTAGCAACTATCTAATTAATCGGATCATGAAAATTATTTTAATTACCGCCATTTCAAACTTGGGAAAAATTGGTGACGTTGTAGAAGTGAAAAACGGCTACGCAAAAAACTTCCTAATTCCAGGAAAAAAAGCGATTTGTTTTACTGCAAATAACTATAAAATCTTCGAATCTAAGAAGGTTGAATTTGAACAAGAAAATCAAAAAAATCTTGTATCATCTTCTCAAGTTAAAGACCAAATCGTTGGCAAGGACATTATCATTATTGAAAACGCTTCTGACGATGGCAGACTTTATGGCTCAGTAAGTTCTTCAGTTATTGCTGCAAAAATTAATGAAGTTGTGGGTGGAAAAGCAATATCGCGTGCAGACATCTTCTTAAAAAAACCAATCAAAGAAATTGGTATTTACTCGGTTAAAGTTGCTCCGCATTCTGAAGTTAATTTTGATGTACGTTTGATCGTAACTAGAAGTGAATCTGAAATCGGTGCACTTTTGAAAGCTGAGAAAAAAACTAATTCTAAAAATGAAACTTCTGAAGAAGTTGTAGAAAGTTCTAAGGAAGCGATTGTTCAAATTGAAAAACCAAAAAAATCATCCAAAAAGAAAAAGGAAGAAGTGGTTGAGTCCGAATAACTTCGACTCATTTTTTAATCAGGAAATTTAAAACCGCCTTTGAATTTTTTCAGGGGCGGTTTTTTGTTGCGTGAAGTTTTTTTTGTAAGTGAATTATCAAAAATTCCATACTTAGCTAATCGAGCAAAACATGAGGTGTGTATCTGAGATAATAGCTCGATCTTGTAAGTATACCAAATTAACTATCTCTTGATAGCACTAACGAAGTATTTTTGAGGAAAAATTGCGACTGGAAATGTAAGCTGTATCAATTGATACAGCGTCATTTTCTGAGCAAATTTTTACCAAAAAGACAAAGTTATGGCTATCAAGAGATAGTTAATTTGGTATAACTGGCTAGTAGAGTTCCTCAAAAAATAGAGTTTTTAAAAGTTAGCGTAAGCCATAAAGTAAAATGTAAATTCACTGTACATACATAGTATTAACTAAAGAAAAACATTCTTTTAAATTTCTATCGAAAATTCCCAAAACTTCTTCAATTTATTTTGAAAAAGTTTTTCTTTTTACAAGGAAAGTAATTTTTTAAAATTGCTTGAAGCTCTATTTATAAGAGGTTGCAAAGGTTCTTTTTTTATCTTAAAAAAACTTTAAGATTTTTAACATTAAGATGTTGACATATTAAAAGTGGCGGGTTTAATGCACGTCCTCCTAACTTCTGGTTTTTGCAAAAAAGCTTTTCAAACAGCTTGAACCCAGAAGTATTGGTTGATTCGAAACTTCTTGCAGTCCTAAACAACTGACAATCCTTTCAAAAGTCAAAATTACTCATAAGCGAGATCGCTTCTGAGCCTTTGATTTTTTTCTGATTTGTGAAGTTTGCTGTTTTACATCGTAAATAATTGATAACTAGAGAATACCGCAAATTAACGCATAGCAGAAACGCCGTGCGTATTAATTTATGCGATTTCAATAAACTGAAAACAATTTTAACAAATTGTTATAAAAATAGTTTATCTCAAGAAAAACCTTATAATTCTTAATTCGAGCGAAAGTGTAGATTATTCTGCACATAGATTTGAAAAATAAGCAAAAGAAGGGCATTTGATGGATGCCTTGGCATAGAAAGGCGATGAAAGACGTGACAGGCTGCGATAAGCCTCGGGTAGCTGCCAATAAGCTTTGATCCGAGGATTTCTGAATGGGGAAACCCACTCTCTTTTAGAGAGTATCTGCAACTGAATAAATAGGTTGTGGAAGCAAAACCTGGTGAACTGAAATATCTAAGTAGCCAGAGGAAAGGACATCAACAGAGACTCCGTTAGTAGTGACGAGCGAACGCGGACCAGGCCAGTCCTGATGATTTGTTAATTAGAATAACCTGGAAAGGTTAACCATAGAGGGTGATAGTCCCGTATGAAGAGCAACAAATTATCAGGCGCGAGTAGGGCGGGACACGTGAAATCCTGTCTGAACATGGGTGGACCAGTTCATCCAAGCCTAAGTACTCTTCTATGACCGATAGTGAACAAGTACCGTGAGGGAAAGGTGAAAAGAACCCCGATAAGGGGAGTGAAATAGATACTGAAATCGAATGCCTACAAGCAGTTAGAGCTCCATTAGGGAGTGATAGCGTACCTTTTGTATAATGGGTCGGCGAGTTAATTTTGTTGTGCGAGCTTAAGTCGTAAGATGTAGGCGTAGCGAAAGCGAGTCCTAACAGGGCGACATAGTACAGCGAATTAGACCCGAAACTAGATGAGCTAGCCATGGCCAGGTTGAAGGTAAGGTAACACTTACTGGAGGACCGAACACATTAATGTTGCAAAATTACGTGATGAGCTGTGGTTAGGGGTGAAAGGCTAAACAAATCTAGATATAGCTGGTTCTCCGCGAAATCTATTTAGGTAGAGCGTCGCGTATTACCGTTGGGGGTAGAGCACTGTCAAGGCTAGGGGGTCCAAAAGACTTACCAAACCTTAACAAACTCCAAATACCAACGAGTACAGCGCGGCAGGCAGACGGCGGGTGCTAAGGTCCGTCGTCGAGAGGGAAACAGCCCAGACCATCGTCTAAGGTCCCTAAATTATCACTAAGTGGGAAAGGAAGTGAAGAGGCCAAAACAACCAGGAGGTTGGCTTAGAAGCAGCCATCCTTTAAAGAAAGCGTAATAGCTCACTGGTCTAAATAAGCCTTTTTGCGCCGAAAATGTAACGGGGCTAAAGTGATATACCGAAGACATGGATTCTTAGGCATTGTGCCTAAGAGTGGTAGCGGAGCGTTGTGTACGTCTGTGAAGGTGAATCGTCAGGTTTGCTGGAGATATCACAAGTGAGAATGCCGACATGAGTAACGATAAAAAATGTGAGAAACATTTTCGCCGAAAATCTAAGGTTTCCTACGTAAAGTTAATCTTCGTAGGGTTAGTCGGAACCTAAGGCGAGGCCGAAAGGCGTAGTCGATGGCAATTGGGTTAATATTCCCAAACCAGGTGGTGAGTGACGGAGTGTTCTTTTGCGTGTCTCCTTAATGGATTGGAGATGCGTCGAAGTTACTTCCAGGAAATAGCCCCACTTTAAGTCCGTACCAAAACCGACACAGGTAGATGGGTTGAGAATACTAAGGCGCTTGAGAGAACTGCACTGAAGGAACTAGGCAAAATGCATCCGTAACTTCGGGAGAAGGATGGCCTATAGTGGCGCAAGCTGCGATAGGTGGCACATAAATGGGGGTAGCAACTGTTTACCAAAAACACAGGGCTCTGCTAAATCATAAAGATGAGGTATAGGGTCTGACGCCTGCCCGGTGCTGGAAGGTCAATTGATGGTGTGCAAGCACCTGATAGAAGCCCCAGTAAACGGCGGCCGTAACTATGACGGTCCTAAGGTAGCGAAATTCCTTGTCGGGTAAGTTCCGACCCGCACGAATGGCGTAATGACTTCCCCTCTGTCTCCAGTGCAGACTCAGTGAAATTGAATTTGCCGTTAAGATGCGGTATTCCTGCGGTTAGACGGAAAGACCCCGTGCACCTTTACTATAACTTTACACTGAATTCAAAAATGAGATGTGTAGGATAGGTGGTAGACTTTGAAGCTTGGTCGCTAGGCCAAGTGGAGTCGTCCTTGAAATACCACTCTTCTTATTTTTGACTTCTAACTAGAGCACCTCTATCGGTGCTTAGGACACTGTATGGTGGGTAGTTTGACTGGGGCGGTCGCCTCCCAAAGAGTAACGGAGGCGCGCAATGGTAAGCTCAGACTGGACGGAAATCAGTTTTTAGAGTGCAATGGCAAAAGCTTGCCTGACTGCGAGACCTACAAGTCGAGCAGAGTCGAAAGACGGTCATAGTGATCCGGTGGTTTCTGTATGGAAGGGCCATCGCTCAACGGATAAAAGGTACGCCGGGGATAACAGGCTGATGATTCCCAAGAGTTCATATCGACGGAATCGTTTGGCACCTCGATGTCGGCTCATCACATCCTGGGGCTGAAGAAGGTCCCAAGGGTTCGGCTGTTCGCCGATTAAAGTGGTACGTGAG
>CAMAXU010000021.1 GCA_945862455.1 Rickettsia typhi
GCATTAATCCCTGAATTATACTCTTTCAAAACCTCAAGAATTTTGGCTTCACTGAACTTTGTACTCATATTTTTTACTCCAAAAAAGATCATTGTTAAATGATCGATATTTTAACAAAAAAGCTGACGCTTAATCGTAAATATTGATCGTTTAAAATTCTCTCCTGAAGTTGGGGGATTTTTGGGGGCTAGGACAAACCCAATTGAACAGAAATTGGGGCATGTGAAGAACTGGCCAAATGCTCCCCAGCTACACTCAACATTCCGGCAGTTCCAGCTGTGAAAAACTTAAGTCTAATCAGAGAATTTCTATGACTTATAAAACTCTTGACCTTACGAATAGCGATAAAACAAAAGCTATAAAAAATGATAGTGCTAAATTTTTAAGAATATTGATTTATAAACTGGCGCAAAATTTCAGTTGAAAAAATTTCCAGTTAAAAAACAAAATTTACCACAAAAAATATGTACCAATTGTCAGAGACCTTTTACTTGGCGCAAGAAATGACAAAACTGTGGAACGAGATAAAATGTTGCTCAAAAAGATGCAGTCAAAAAATATGATAACAGTATTTTTTGATGGAAAGTGCGGATTATGTTCCAAAGAAATCAACTACTATCGCAAAATTGCCCCAGACGGAATATTTATTTGGCATGATATTACAAAATCCGCGGATGATCTAAAGGCGAATGGAATAAGTCTTTCTGAAGGTTTAAAACTTTTACACGCTAAAGATATTGATGGAAAATTTTATGTTGGTGTTGATTCTTTTATACTCATCTGGAAGCAACTAAAAAGATGGCGCTTATTGGCAATTTTTGTGTCATTACCAATCATCAAACAAATCATAAATTTTGCATATAAAATTTTTGCCAACTGGCGTTTTAAAAGTCTAAAACATTGTCAGTTGGCAGAAAAACAAGACTCATTATGAAATTACTAGCGATCACATTATTGTTAACAATTTTTGCAAACACAGCAATGTCACATGAAAAAGTAAAAAACATATTAGGTACAAAACTTCAATCTTGTTGCACTGATCCTATGACTGGTTTTTTTAGAGATGGTTATTGCAAAACCAATATGATGGATCAAGGCACGCATGTTGTGTGTGCAATTGTGACGGATGAATTTCTTAAATTTACCAAATCAAAAGGTAATGATTTAACCACGCCAAGACCTGAACATAGATTTCCGGGATTAAAAGCTGGTGACGGCTGGTGTTTGTGTGCTCTGCGTTGGAAAGAGGCTTATGAAGCTGGAGTTGCTCCACCAATCAAGGCTGAATCAACGCATGAAAAAGCACTGAATTATATTTCAAAAAGCACATTAGAAAAATTTAGAACCGATTAAATGCAAATACTTAAGAGAAATTTTCAAACAAGAAAAGAGTTGATTGAATATGTAAAAATAATTGCTCCTTGGGCCAATGGCGAAGCCTCACCAATGATTGGTGGAAATGATGAAGCAAAAAATAAAATGCAAAAAATTGATCCTGTTAATTATGGAAAAACTAGAAACTTTGTAGACGGAAAAATTACAAAACTCTCTCCTTACATACATCATGGCGTTGTAAGCTTAAACGAGGTTAGAAACTGCGCTTTAACAAGATGCCTAGAAAAATACCCAGAAACAAAACATATTGAAAAATTTATTCAAGAATTAGCTTGGCGTGATTTTTGGCAACGCATTGCAAAAAGCCATCCTGAATGGATTTGGAATGATGTCGAAGAATATAAAACTGGTCACAACGCTCAAGATTATTCACCAATAATGCCCGAAGATATTTTAAATGCCAAAACCGGCTCTAGCTTTATTGACGCTTGTATTAACGATCTTGTGCAAACTGGCTATCTTCATAATCATGTCAGAATGTATTTGGCTAGTTATGTCGTTCATTTTAGGAAAATTAAATGGCAAGCTGGCGCGCATTGGTTTTTAGAACATCTTCTTGATGGCGATGAAGCGAGCAATAATTTTTCTTGGCAATGGGTTGCAAGCACTTTTAGCAACAAGCCTTACATCTTTAATCTTGAAAATGCTGATAAATATTTTGGCAAGTTTTTTGATACATCTTCTAAAAACAATATTGAACTAGATGCCAGCTACGAAGAATTAACCAAGCGTTTATTTCCAAATATCGGAGGTGTTCGTTGACTAAACAAATAATTTGGCTTCACGATAAAGCATTAAGCCAAAATCACCCAGTTTTTGATAATATGAATGAAGGTACGAAAGCGATTTATATTTGGGATGAAGAATTTTTTAAAAAGCGCTCTTATTCATTCAAAAGATTAGTTTTTATTTACGAAACTCTTTGCCAACTTCAAATTGAAATTATCAAAGGCGACACAATAGAAGTTTTAAAATCTTTTAAGCCTGAAAAAATTATCACTCCTTTTACGGTCGATACTCAAATTAACAATCTTGTTGAACAATTATTAAAAGTTTTTTCAGTTGAAATTATTGAAGAAAAATCCTTTGTAAATATTGGTTCTGGCTATGAATTTAATCGTTTTTTTAAATATTGGAACAAAGCAAAAAACACCGCTTTTTGGATCAATGCAAACATAGAAAATGAATAAGAATCAGATAATTGAAAATTACGGCGCAAAAAATATTACGATTTCAGACGATCTGATTTGTTGGATGCGCTCTAATCACGCAGGAGAAACTGGCGCAGTTTGGATATATTTGGGTGCAAGCTGTGCTTTTTGGTCAAAAAAAGTCAGAGAAATGGCCGCCGAGCATCGACAAACCGAGCTTCATCATTTGATAGTTATGGAACATATCGTTGCAAAACATAGAAGAAGCAATCTTATTTTTTTGTGGAAAATAATGGCTTTTAGTTTGGGTTTTTTGTCATCAATATTTGGCTATAGAGCTTTTTGCATAACAATTAAAGCGGTCGAAACATTCGTTGAAGAACATTATAATCATCAAATTGAGTATCTAAAAACAACCAATAATAACCAAGATTTATTGGCTGTTTTGCAAAAATGTTGCGCTGAGGAAGTTCATCATAAGCAAGATGCTTATGAGCGAATTGCGCATCAGAAAATAGGAATTATTGGACAATTTTGGCTTAAAATCATTGGATCTGGATCAAATTTAGCTGTAAAAGCGGCAAAGAAATTTTAACAAAAAATATGAATAAATCACTCGACACAATTCATCACACCGGCATAAAAGTTAAGGATATTGCAAAGGCAATTTCTTGGTATAAAGAGCGTTTTGCCTGTTAAATTGAATATCAGGATGAGAGTTGGGCAATGATAAAATTGCCAACTATAATGCATCCCTCCCTTCAGACCACTATTCCCAAAAACAGTTAGACTTTTTCCTTTAAAAAAGATCTTAAAAAATCCTCCAAAACACCACCACGTAAATTCGCGTGATAGCATTTCTTATTATTTTTTCCGAGATCAAAAAATCTTTTTTCTTCTGGCGCTGTCACCATAGAACACCTGCGATGGAGTCAGGTATTTCAAAATGTACGTGCGTTTTTAAAAAATTTAGAATTGCGAAAAGTTCGACGAAAAAATTGATTTGCGACAGCGCTACTATTAATCAATACAACAACCCACTCTTACTCTTGGCAATGCCCTCATTTTTTAAGACACTCTCTCCCTCCCCAAATTGATGAAATCCCAGCTTAAGTTTTCACTTTCGCTGGTTAATTTTAATACATCAATTTTTCAGGAGAAATTATGCCAAGAAGCTATCCCGCTTTAAACGAATCTCAAAAAAATAAATCATCTGCCGCGTCACTCATGTTGCGCAAACTTGCAAACTATCCAAGACAAAACAGGGATATTATATTGATGAGTCGTTGCTCAAAAATATTGCCCCGATTCATTGTGGTCATATTAATTTAACTGAGGATTACGACTGGAAGTAACATAGGCGTATTGAAAAGGGTGGTTTTAGAAAGTTAAACCCAATTCCAAAAGCTTAGCGTACTTTAAATTCCATTTCGTCAAACGACCCCATTTAGCCTTGAGCTTTAAATGTGATTTTCTAAAACCAGAAATTTAGTACTTTACTGCAAAAACCTCTAGAAAGCTTAACTCACGTTATAATCCGAATCCTGTAGTTACCCCAATCAAAATGAAGAGGAAATCAAAAAAATTCTAAAAAAATCAGAACAAAAACTTTCAGAAAAATTTCTTGGAGATTTTTTGGTTAATTTTTTTTCGAAGTTAGATTTGCGAAGAGCTCTCCAGAGCTAATCGACGAAGCTTTCAAAGTTAGTAAAAATAACTATTAAAACATCGGCAAACTCTAAAAAAAGGCTAACAACTGTTAAGAAAGATAAAATAATGCTGGTTTAAAATGAGTAAAAACTTATTCGCCAACCTTGCTTCAGCTCTATCTTATATCGATCGATCTCCATTTTTTTATAAATAAAATGTCCAAAAGCTCTTCAAACGCATCATTCAAGTTCGAACAACTTAGTGAGGAGGAAATTTCCGATTGGGAATCTGATCGAAGAGAAGAGCTTTACCAAATATTCTCGCGAGAAGAGTTTAAAAAATTCGCCCTAACTAAGGGATTTGATGACTCAAATGAGTTCGATGATGAAAACTTTTATAAATTTGGGGCAATTATTTCTAGGGATGAGGCCCTCTACGACAAAATTGCAAAAGTCATTTTAGGGCGAATAGAAGAGGTGATGAAAATTGAAGAATTCACCGAAGAAGAATTAGAAATTCTAAATGAGGACGAAGCCTCTAAATCTGAAGAAGACCAATTAATGTACACTCAACTGACTGATAAAAATCTTGAACCCTTCAGAAAAATTGTAGATATAGAGAGTTACTACGACAATGAAGAAACATTATTTAAAAAAATTAAACATGAAATCTCCACTGCAGATCAAAGCGACACAACCGCTTTATCTAAAATTTTTACACGTTTTTTAGAAGAATTTAATGACTATCTTAACGGCGATGATTGTGATATCGCCTTTCCTGACTGGTACAAAGATTTAATGGGGCGTCAGCAGGCTTTTATCACTGAAGCATTAACTTTGTTAGAGCTAGATATTCGTCAGAAAGTTATTATTGATGCACTCGAGCAATCTGGGTCAAATCTTCATCTCCAAGAAAACTTCAAAGAATTAATATCTAAACCGTTGATCGATCTTGAATGTAGCGAAGTTATGGCTTTTCTTGAAAAGTTCGAAGAGGGCAATCTGGCTCAAAGTTCAACTGAATCATCTGGCGTAACATGCGCAACAGCAGCACCGCTTCAAGAGAGTCACCTCAGAATTCAGAATTTAAAGCACGTTAACAAAATTAGAGCCTCTAAATAAGGCTGCATATTTTTGAGATCTAAATTAATGTCGCAAAGCTGGTTGTAAAACTAGTTTTTTAGAGTCTTTGGCTTTGTGAAGGTTTTTATTTGAAGATTTTTTCATTGTTGAGACATGATTAACTTTCCCCTGCATATCTATGCTAAATTAAAAATTTAATTTAGCAGAATTTGATTAAGAATATCCATGTTTAACTTTTTTCTCTTTTGGCTCGGAAATTGAAACTGCAAGCGCTACTAAATTTTTTTTTGATTGTGCATTCTCAATTCTTTTAAAAGCGCGAACCAATGGCAGAAGCTCTTTGTCGAACTCTATTAATTTTTTTGATTGTTGTTTATCGGTTGAGAAATCGTAATTGTAATAAGTTCTATCTGCTTTAATTCCTTCGAAAAAAGCGCTGACTGGCTTTTCTAAAAGTTGCGCAAATTCAAATAAACGACTGGCGCTAATTCGATTTTTTGCTTTTTCATATTTTTGAATCTGTTGAAAAGTAACTCCCGTCAACTCTCCCAGCTTATCTTGACTCATTCCGGCAACAAGGCGGAATTGGCGCAATCTTGCAGCGATATGAACATCAATTGGTGTGATTTTGTCTAGTAACATTATGCCTCTTTGGTGTAAAAATTAGAAATAACAGCATTGCCAGAACCAGTAATACTAAGGGTTTATAGCTATATTTTTCGTAAATTGTTGGGGCAAGATTTTTGACCAAATCTACGTCAATTATTCCAGATTGATTCAAATTGATTCTATCCACCACACGACCAAAGGGGTCGATAAAGGCCGTAATTCCAGTATTTGCAACACGTGCCAGCGAAATTCCCGATTCAATCGAGCGCATTCTCGCCATGTCAAAATGCTGATAAGGACCAGAACTGACGCCGAACCAAGCATCATTGGTTAAGTTAATTAAAAGATCAGGGCGATTTTTTTTATCACTAATTTGACCAGAAAAAATTACCTCATAACAAAGCAACGGACTAAAAGAAAAGTTTGGAGTTTTGATTGTTTTAGGACCCTCGCCTTGCGAAAAACCAACCGCGCCTTCAGTGATTTTATTGATAAAAGGGAAATATTTTTGCAACGGCACATATTCACCAAAAGGCACCAAATGATGTTTATCATAAGTTGCAAAAACTCCATTCCAATCAAGAGCAAAAACACTGTTCCAAACATTTTTTAAATCATCTTCACTTCCTTCAATACGCAATCCGCCAGTAATCAGCGTGCCATTTTTCGGAATTGCCAATTTCAATTTTTCGAGTAATTGCGGATTTGAATCAAAAATATAAGGCACTGAAGTTTCCGACCAAATTACAGAATTAATTCCTTCTAAACTGCGCGAATTTGTTAGCTCAATATGCTTTAAAAAATTGCGGTATTTTTGTTTCGAATTCCATTTCATTTCCTGTTCAACATTTCCTTGAACTAGACGAATAGTGGTTTTGTGATCATGAACTAATTTTTTTTCATCAATTGAAAAATAGCCGTAAATAAAATTTCCAACGAAAAAAACTGCGATAATTGCAGCAAAAATTTTATCGCCTAAAGTTTTTTTGGTAAAAAATAAAGTCGGAAATAAATAGGTTAAAACCGCTAAAACACTAAGTCCGTAGATTCCAAAAACATTCCCTGCTTGAGCAAAATTAACATCAAACATCCAAATATAACCCAATAAATTCCAAGGAAATCCGGTGAAAAGCGTGGCGCGTAAAATTTCAAAAAATAGCCAGCAGAGCGCAAAAATAAGAATTTTTTGATAAGTGAAAAGTGGTCGCAATTTCTTAATAAGAAATTTGTAACTCAGCGCAAATAGCGCTAAGTAAAGCGCCAGAGCCGCTGGAATCAAGGTTAAAGCAAAAGGAATTAACCAAGCAAATTTTTCGGCATCCACTAAAAGTGAAATTGCGATCCAATAAACTCCGGTTAAAAAATATCCAAATCCATAAGCAAAACCTAACCAAAAAACTGATTTTTTGGCTTCGACTTTTTCCAACAATAAATAAAAACCTGAAAGAGAAATTGCGCCGACTAAAAAAAAGTGAAATGGCGCAAAAGCTAAACTGCAAATTGCTCCTAAAAAAAGTGAAGCCGCATATTTATTTTTAAAAAATAATTTAATTTTCCTTATGTCCCATAGACATACGAGATGGGAATCCCCACAAAGCGGGGTGCGACTCGTGTCGCGTTTCCCTATTCCGAAGGGACAAAGGATTTTAATTTTTTTCATTTCTTACATAAACCTCATAATCTTGCGCGATCTTGACGGTTGTAGGCTTTGCCTGATCAAAAATATTCGCTTTTTCTCCATTTATAAATCTTAATTTTTTTAGCGGTTTGACTTTTTTTGTAACTATAACGTGATTTACCAAATGAAAGTTTTGGAGAAATAATTTTTTAAATTCAGCGTCAATAAAATAATATTCCAAAACGCCAATTAAACAGCGATGTTCTTTGTCTACAATATCTGGCGTATTATTTACAAAAATTACTTTCACCTTGTCATTTTTAATTTGATCAATGATATCTAAAAAAAGATAATAGCGTGTAAATGCGACATCAGTATTTCTAATTGGGAAAATTAGCGGACTACCTGCCTCTCCTTGATTTGCTTGGGCTGAAGAGATATGAAACTTACCGTAATTAATTTTTTGTAAATAATTTAAAACCGGAAATTGATCTGCAATCATGGTTGATAAAACTATAATTCCATCCTCTTTTTTAGGCGCATATTCATGAGAATAATAAGTCATAAAATCAGAAATTTTATTGGGATAAGTATAATAATTATTATGCCTAACCAGATTAATTGCTGAAGCAATATATGAATAAAGCAGACATGAAATTGAAGTTAAAACTACAAAAACAAAAAATGGCGAAAATTTAGGGAAAAATTTGGCGTAAATTTTCTTTTCAAAAAAGAAAAGAATCACAAAAAGAATAGATAAATTAACCGAAATATAAGCCCATCCGCCAAGGTAGCGCAAGGTTAGGATTGCAATAGTTAGAAGTGTTAAATAACCAAATAAAAACAGAATAATTTTTTTGGCAGAGAAAAATTTACGGCGCTGTTGGGCAGTTAATTTTTTAGCGAAAAAAAATGGGTAAACCAAAATTGTCAGCCACCAAATATTTACAAAACCGCCAAGACCAAAAATTGAAGCGGGTAAAATTTCTAAATCAAAAATCGGTAAAAAAATCAAAGCAGCGCTGATAAATTGATTTTCCATTATTGAAAATTGTTTTGAACTAAGAAGATCAAAAATAAGTTTGGCAAAACAAATTGTTGCAACTGCATAAAAAACTACGACTTGATCAATAGTACCAAGGTTTTCAAGGATAATCAAAAGTGATGCGCCGCAATAAAAACAAAAAAGTATTTTATCGTTGGCACTGAATTTAAAGCGCGAAAATATTAAAAATATAAAAGCAAAAACCGTAACGCGCGATGCGATATGTCGCCATAAATTTTCGCTAAAAACGTGATGATCATAATAAGCAGTATAAGTTTTTGACCACATCGGAATCATGAATTCAAAGAATTCAGGCGTTAATTTTATCATTAAAAATAGATAAAAAATACCAACGAGATACATTATGAGCTTATCAAATTCGCAGAAAAAGCGCAGAGATTTTTTTTGCCAAAAGTGATAAAATTCGACAAAAATCATCAAGCATAAATAATGTGGTTTAATACACGGAATCAATCCCATCAATATTCCACGCCAAGTTAATTCTTTTTTTGTAAACTGATTTTTTCTTGCAAATGAAAAAGAAATGTAAGGATAAAGTGCAATTAAAAGCAGGCTGGTTTTAGTACCAAATTCGGCAATTTCTAAAGCGTGCGGTCTCAAGAAAAAGCCTAAAAAATAGCCGATAATAATCAGATTATAATGAGCTTTATTTTCATAAATCGTGGTGCGTTTTAAGATTTGTGACGACCAAAATATCGACAAAAGTGCCAACAGATTAATCACAATTTCCGACATGAAAATCGGGTTTATATGCAGGATTTGCGATAACTCATATTCCAGAGCATAAAAATAAAAAGAGATCGGGAAATTACTTTCAAAAAACTCATAATAATAACGCCCACCTTCAGCAACTTTTTTACCTAAGTTCAGGTAAACACCGGTGTCAGAACCAATATCAATTAAGGAACGAAAAAAAATACTGGCCAGAAAAATCAGCAGACAAGCGCTTTGTAGGAAAATTCTTGAACCGATAAATTCAGTCAAAGATTTTTTATTAATTATTTTTTCTAACATAAACCTCAATTTCCCTCTCAATAATACGTGAACTTTGCAAAATATTTAGATTTTTTTCATCAGCATAAAACTCAACTTTTTTATCCAGATTTTTATATTGGATTATGCGGTTTAGAAAAGTGTAATTTTGAAGGAAAATTTTCTTAAATTCAGGATCGTAAAAATAATATTCCAAAAATCCGATTACGCATAAATTATCAACGTTGCTGCCTTTGTTTTCGATAAAAAGTAGTTGGTTTTTTGGGTTTAGCATTTGCTCCTTAACTCTTAGAAACAAATAGTTTTCGACGCTATTTATTTTGCCTTTATTGTTGATTTTTTCATACAAGAAAAACAGTTGCAAAGAAGGTAATTTATTTTGTTTTCCGGCATAATTAATCATCGGATAAGTTCCAAAAATAGCATTGGCAATCACTTCTATTTCATCATCATTCTTAGTGTTATTTTTTACCGTTTTAATCATTTCATCATTCACATAATTTGTAGCGTGAGATTGATCAAAAATTGCAAAAACATGAAGGCTTAAAAAGTAAGAAAAAACTGTAAAAATAATACAGGCTGAAAATTGAGAGAATTTTTTTGTGGCAAAGAATTTTTGGTATAAATTTTGATAAAATCTGACTAATAAAATCAGGATTATTGTCGATAAAAACCAAGATAAATCTCCGGTTTTTTTATTAAAAAACAGCACAATCGTAAAGATCGTTAAAGCGCTAAAACAAAGCCAAGAAATGAAATTACGCTGCAAAAAATAACGCCCAAAAAAACCACCGGTTTGCAGATTTTCATTTTTTAAAATATAACGCCATTTAGCTGATAAAATCATGGCGAAAATCCACCAAAACGCACCGAGATTAAAAATAATTGCGGTGAAAATTGTTTTATCAAATTGCGGGATCAGGAAAATTACCATCAAAGCAAGGGCATCGCGACGCCAATTGATGTAATTATTTTTGACAATTTCAACAAAGAGCAAAATAAAAAAAGGCAGAGAAAGTGAATAAAAAGCAAATCTTTGATCTATTCCACCAAGAATTTCTGCGATTACAACCAGAAGAGATGATAATGAAGCGATGAATAATGCTTTCAGTAAACCGGGTTTTTTTACAAAGGAGAAACATAAAACCATTAAGAAAATAAAGGGCAAAAGATCTTCTTTGATTACAAAAAATATGAGAAAATAACCGTTAAAATAAATTTTGGAAAAACTGGGAATTGCTGAAATATAGTCAGGAAAATGAAGGAATAAGAAAACCAAATAAGAAACCAGCAAAGCTAGAGTTACATAGTTTTGTAGACGAAAAATTGTTTTAATTGATTTTTTTTCAAACAATCTGACCAGCTCAAAAACTATCACCAAAATGCCATAATGCGGTTTAAGGCAAAATATCAGTGCCGCAATTGTTCCTGCTATTATTTGATCGGATTTTTTTGGTCTTTCTAAAAGCCAAAAAGAAATATAAAGCATTGCAAAAGCCAGATAAAACGTGGATTTGGTGCCAAATTCATTAAATGACGTAAATACACGAAGAAAAAAACCACAGGCAAAAGCCAGAATTATTATGTTAAAAGTGATTTGATCCTTGAAAAAATGAGATCTTTTTAAAATTTGAGCCGTGAAATAAAGCGCTAAAATTCCCACTAAATTGGTGAAAATTTCTAAAGCGATTATTGGATTTATGGCAAAAAATTTGGCCGAAATTTGGGCTAGTGATAAAAAATAAAAAACCAGCGGCAGATTATTTTCAAAGAAATCGAAATAATATTTGCCGCCATTTAAAAATTTTTGAGTAATTTCAAGACAAGCTGCCGAATCATGACCAATATCACGCGTTGATCTAATTAAAACGCTCAAAGCAATGATTAAAAGGCTTCCGAAAAAGGCACAGCTTTTGGCGGCAAAGACTTTTTTCAAAAAATCGCCAATTTTAGAAATTTTACTAAGCAAAAAATCTTCCAGTTTTTTTCCTAAAATAAGCCTTTTTTCCTCGAAATTTTTTTGGATTTCTAATGTATCAAATTTCCGCATCAGCGCTTGCAAGTAAAAGGTTGAATTTTTCTTCGTAAAATAAAGAATAAAGGCAGCAGATAAATCTCTCTTCAATCAAAAATCAATTTATAAATGACTAGAACAATAACGGTTGCGTATGGCGATGGCATTGGACCAGAAATTATGGAAAGCACTCTTGAAATTCTTAAAGAAGCAAAAGCTGATATTAAATTTAATGTTATCGAAGTTGGTAAAAAAATTTACGAAAAAGGTTTTAATTCTGGTCTTATGCCCTCGGCTTGGGAAGATTTAAACAGCACGCGCATTTTGTTAAAAGCACCAATTACAACTCCGCAAGGTGGTGGTTACAAAAGTTTGAATGTGACTATGAGAAAAAAACTGGGTCTTTTTGCCAATGTGCGCCCAGTTTCGTCATTTCATCCTTTCATCGCCACAAAATGTCCGGGAATGGATGTGGTTATTGTGCGCGAAAATGAAGAAGATCTTTACGCCGGCATTGAATATCGTCAATCCGAACAAACTTACGAATGCTTGAAATTAGTGACTCGCAAGGGTTGTGAAAAAATTATTCGTTATGCTTTTGAATATGCGGTTGCCAATGGCAGAAAAAAAGTAAGCTGTTTTTCAAAAGACAATATTATGAAAATGACAGATGGAATTTTTCATAAAGTTTTTGATGAAATTGCTCAAGAATATCCTCAAATTAAAAATGAACATTACATCATCGACATAGGAACGGCGCGTCTTGCCGCTAAGCCTGAAATTTTTGACGTGATTGTAACAATGAATCTTTACGGCGATATTATTTCCGACGTTGTTGCCGAAACATCGGGTTCTGTAGGCTTGGCGGGTTCAGCAAATATCGGAAAAGATTATGCTATGTTTGAAGCAATTCATGGATCAGCGCCAGATATTGCTGGGCAAGATATTGCTAACCCAACAGGATTGCTGCATGGTGCGATTATGATGTTGGTTCATATCGGTCAAAATGAAGTTGCCAATAACATTAGAAACGCACTTTACAAAACGATTGAAGATGGAATTCACACTGCTGATATTTTCAATGAAACCAGCAGCAAAAAGAAAGTTGGAACTAAAGAATTTACTCGTGAAGTAATTTCTAGATTAGGTCAAAAACCAAGCCAATTGCCGCTTGCCAACTTTTCTACTTCAGACAATAAAACCGAAATTAAAGGTGAAGAAATTGCTCAAAAAGCAGAAAAAAGAACTTTGATCGGTTTTGATTTATTCGTGGAATGGAGCGAAAAATTCGACGATTTATTAGAAGTTTTAAAAGGTATGGAAAGCGAAAAGCTAGAAGTTAAAATGATCAGCGCCAAAGGTCTTCTACTATGGCCGCATCTCGATAAACACATGATGCCAAATTACGCAGGCGGACAAACAATTTTACGTTTTATCGGCAAAGGAATTACTGGAAAATCAAGCAATGATATTATTGATGCTAAAAAAATAATCACGCATCAAGACATTATTGAAATGCTTTCGATTATGAATCAAAAAGAAATTGATTTTGTGAAATATGAAGGCTTGTATTTGTTCGACGGCAAACCTGGATACACGTCAGGACAAGGAGAATAAACCTTTGTCATCCTTGGCTTACAGAATTAAGGATGATAAATCGAGGAAAAGCTAAACTAAAAATAGTTCAAAAATGAAAGAAACAATCAGCTACGATCAACTTATCGAAGTCCTCGAAAAAACAGTTGCGAGCTCTAGCCTTTATTGGCAGTCTTTGTCGCTGATTTTATGCTTCATTCTTTCTTATGCTTTTTACAAACTAAGCCGCAAATTCATTTTCCCAAAAATCATTTCTTCTACTCTTAAAAAAAATATCGAACTTAATCGCCTCGTCACCAGATATCTCATTCCGCTACTCTATCCAATTTTTGCCGTAATTTTTCTTGCAATCGGACTATCGATTTATTCCGAATTTTTCAAAGAAACTATTCTTTTTTCCACTACATTAAAATTGGTTGCACTTTTCTTGTTTCTGCGCTTCCTACGCATTTCATCCAACAATAGTTTTGTTGCCAATATCGCCGGATTTTTTTTAATTCCCGCCTTAATTCTCGACATTTTCGGCATGCTCGATTTAGTAATTGAATATCTCGATTTCTACGCTTTCAAAATCGGCAATGTCCGCATCTCAATTTACCTCGTAATCAAAGCCATCATCGTTTTGATGATTGTGTTTTGGATCTCAAGTTTAGTAAGCAAAAAAAGTAAATCTTACGTCGATAACTCCAAAAGCATTAAATCTAGCACTAAAAGTATCATCGCAAAATTCATCGATATCTTCGTTTACGCAATAGTAATCATAATTCTGCTTAAAACTTTCGGGGTTGATATGACAGCTCTAGCTGTAATTGGCGGTGCTGTTGGTGTGGGAATCGGGTTTGGTTTACAAAAAATCGCCTCCAATTTTATCAGCGGTATTATTTTACTTTTTGAAAAATCAGTCGAAATCGGCGACGTTGTTGAACTTGATGGTGGCAATATTTACGGCATCGTAAAACATTTTGGCGGTCGCTACACTTTGATTGAAGGCTCTGACGGTAAAGAAATCATGGTACCAAATGAAGATTTCATCATTCAAAAAGTGGCAAATTGGAGTTACACCAATAATCGCGCCAGAATTGAAATTAATTTAGGCGTGGCTTACGGCTCAGATTTGAAAATGGTTCGCGATATTTTATTAAATTGTGCGCGAGAAAATTCGCGCTGCTTAAACTATCCAGAAGCTGAATGTTTCGTTACATCTTTTGGCGAATATGATATTAAATTTACACTTTATTTCTGGATCAGCGACATTGTAGAAGGCCGCGCCAAGCCGAAGAGCGATGTTTTGATAAATATCTGGGATAAACTTCAAGAAAACAATATCCGCATTCCATTTCCGCAAAGAGAGGTTAAATCTTTGGTTTAACCTTTGTGAATAGATCCTGAAAACGAATTCAAACATTAATGAAAATTCTCTTCGACCATCAAATCTTCGTCTCCCAAAAAAACGGCGGCATTTCGCGTTTTTTTTGCAATTTAATCGACCATTTGAAACAAGAAGAAAATACCGAAATTTTATTGCCGGTTGTTGAACATGAAAATGAATATTTGAAGGAATTTACAAATATCGTAAATCCAAAAATCGCACCCAGTAAAATTCAGAAATTCTTAAAAAAAGATCAAAATTTTGCGGCAATTAATTCATTTTTCGAATCAGAAAATTTCGATATTTTTCACCCAACTTATTACAGCAGATATTTTCTCGAATATCTGAAAAACAAACCTTTCGTGACCACAATTCACGATATGACTTACGAACTTTATCCTGAGTTTTTTTCACCAAAAGATCAAACTGCAAATTTAAAATTGGAATCGGCGAAAAAAGCAAAAAAAATTATCGTGGTTTCAGAAAATACCAAAAAAGATTTAATCCGCTTAACCGATATTAAAGAAGACAAAATCGCCGTAATTGCACAAGCTTGTTCGCTTGATACTTCGATAAATATCGATCGCAATTTATTTATTTCATCAAACCAAGAATACTTACTCTATGTTGGAACTAGAGGCATTTATAAAAACTTTTATTTCACGGTTTTGGCAATTGAGCAAACTCTAAAAAATAATCCAAATTTAAATCTTTTATGCTTTGGTCAACCTTTTAACAAAAAGGAAAAAACTTTTTTAGCCAGCCACGGTTTAGATAAAAAAGTTTTTGCAATTCAAGGTAATGATTCAACTTTGGTCGGTCTTTACAAAAACGCTCTCGCCTTTCTAGCGCCTTCTTATTGCGAAGGTTTTTATGTAACTTTGCTCGAAGCTTTTGCTTGCGGTTGCCCTGTGCTTGCAAGCAATAAAGAACCAATTCCAGAAGTTGCGGGAGATGCAGCAATTTACTTTGATGCGAAAGATAATTTAGAGATCAAAGCCAGTGTTGAAAAAATAATTTCTGATTCTGATTTAAGAAAAAAAATGAGTGCAAAAGGTTTAGAGAGAAATAAATTATTTACTTGGCAAAATGTTGCCCGACAAACGCGGGAGCTTTATGAATCAATTATTTAAACCAGCACCAATCGCGTTTTTTTGTTTCAATCGCGCCGACAAAACCAAAGAAGTTTTAGAAGCTTTGGCGCAAAATGATTTAGCCGCAGAATCAGAAATTTTTATTTTTTGCGACGGGCCAAGAAACATCAAAGACTTGCCAGCTTTAAAGGAAGTTCATAAAGTTATTGATGAAATTTCAGGATTTAAAACCAAACATATTCTCAAAAGAGAATTAAATCACGGTATTAAAAACTCAATTACGGGCGGTATTAGTGCGGTTCTAGAAAATAGTGAAAATATCATTGTAGTTGAAGATGATATTTTAACTGCCAAAAATTTCCTGCGATTTGTTAACGAAGGTTTACAGTTTTATAAAAATTCTCCTGAAGTTTGGTGCATTACTGGTTTTAATTATTCGCCAAAAATTATCGAATATCCAAAAAATTATTCCGCCGATATTTTCTTCGCCAAAGGTCGCAACTGCGCTTGGGGCTGGGGAACTTGGAAAGATCGCTGGCAGAAAATCGATTTTGAAGTAAAGGATTATGCTGAATTTATTAAGGATAAAAATTTGGTGAAAGAATTTAACAGGTCTGGTTCAAATATGGCGGAAATGTTGAAATTTCAGATGCAAAAAAAGATCGACACTTGGGACATTCAAATGTCTTATTCGATGTTTAAAAATAACGCCTATACTTTACATCCACTTAAAACTTTGGTCAAAAATATCGGCTTTGATAATAGCGGCACTCATACGAGTTCTAACCTTGATTTGAATGGATTTGACTTTGAAGATTTTTCCGATTTTAAACTAAAAAAACTAGAAGAAATTCCGGATAATGATGTGGCACAAAATGCTTTTTTTAAATTTCACCAAGATCCAATTTTTTTGTTGAAATGGGCAAGATCGAAGAAAAAACAGAGAAATTTGAAGTGGTTTTTGTTGGGAGTTTTAGTTTGTGAATTAGTAAATATTTTTGGTATAGACTAGACACTGTTAGCTAATTAATTTTTTGGCGGAATAATCAGCTCAACGATTGCGACATTAATTTTAAGTCCAGTTTTGATTAAGAAATTTATTTTAAGTCTTTAATTCAGCAATTCAAAATAAACATAAATCATGAAAATTTATAAAATATTCTTCAGTCTATTTTTATTTTTCTGCTTAGACCAAGAAAGCTTTGCCAATATTAGCGCAAAGAATGCTTATCAATTTTCTTTTAACGGAATTGACGGAAAAAAAATCGATTTGTCAGATTATCGCGACAAATTGATTTTAGTTGTAAACACCGCTTCGAAGTGCGGATTCACACCTCAATATAAAAGCCTGCAAAGCCTTTATGAAAAATATAAAAGTCGTGGCTTGATAATAATCGGCGTGCCTTCAAACGATTTTGGTAATCAAGAATTTGGCGAATTGCAACAGGTAAAAGATTTTGTTCACAAAGAATTTCACGTAACTTTTTTGCTAACTCAAGTTAGTAAAGTTAAAGGTGAAAATGCTCATCCATTTTATCTTTGGGCTAATAATGAAGCTGGTTTTTTTGCCTCACCAAAATGGAATTTTCACAAATATTTGATTGATAAAAATGGTAATTTTATCACTTGGTTTTCTTCTGCTACCGATCCGCAATCTAAAGAAATTATTGCGGCGATTGAGAAGAATTTATAGATCATCAATAGATTTTTACTTTGGTATAAGGAGTCTGTCGCGTAAATCAAAATTTTCGTCGAACTTTTCGTAATTCTGATTTTTTTCAAACGCACGTACATCTAGGTACGCTTACCTTTGAAAAAAATCAGAATCACAAAAATTTCTTAGAAAATTTTGATTTACGCGACAGACTCATAAGAGTGTAAATTCTTAGTTTGGTATAAAATTAACTAACATTGTCTAACTTACAAAATCATAGTTCCAGCGCCACTCTCAGTAAAAATTTCCATCAATAAAATATTATCCACACCGCCATTTAAAATATGGGCGTAGCTAACATTATTTTCCAAGGCGTTAATGCAAGTTTCAATTTTTGGAATCATGCCACCAGTAATCACGCCGTCTTGAATCATCTGCTTCGCAGTTGCAATATTGAGATGACTTACCAACTCACCATTTGGCAACATCACGCCGTCAACATCAGTTAAAATAATCAATTTTGAAGCTTGCAAAGCTGCGGCAATCGCCCCTGCAGCAGTATCAGCATTAATGTTGAAAGTTTCACCATTATCACCAATTCCAATTGGTGCAATTACTGGAATGATGTCTGAATCTTCGAAAACATTTAGCACTTCTGGATCAATTAAATAAGGCTCGCCAACGAAACCTAAATTAAGAATTTTTTCGATATTTGAATCTGGATCTTTTTTGGTTCTAGTTAATTTTCTGGCGCGAATTAAATTGCCATCTTTACCACAAATGCCAATTGCTTTTCCCGCTGCGGCATTAATTTCTTTTACAATCATTTTATTGATTGAACCCGCCAAAACCATTTCAACAACATCAACGGTATCAGAATCGGTAACGCGAAGACCATCAACGAAAGAAGATTTTATGTTTAATTTCGCCAACATCTGCCCAATTTGTGGACCACCGCCGTGAACTATGATTGGGTTAATTCCAACCTGTTTTAGCAACACAACATTTTTTGCAAAATTGCGTAAATTTTTATCGCCGCCCATCGCCGAACCACCAAATTTAATCACAAAAGTTTCACCGGCAAATTTGCGCATGTAAGGTAAAGCTTCGCAAAGAATTTCCGCCTTATGCGCCCATTCCTGACGGTCTTTTTCCTTTTGCAGGGAGATATTTTCTATCGGCGTAATAATGCCTTCTTTTTCTTTTTGATGATCGGAGAAATTGATGATGTTGGTCATTGCAGTTGAAATTGATTTTATAAAAATAGGGACCGATTTTTATTTGGGAGAAGCTTTGTTAGCAAGTAGGTTTTTCAAAGAAATTACTTCGATTTTAGTGAAATTTTCAATTGTTTGGTTTGGCGATAAAGATGGCGGCAATCGAGTTGGCAAATCTTCATTAATGATGATTTTTTCGATTGCCACATTTCTTGATTTCAAAGCTGTAACTGCGCAAAGAGTGTGACTGATTGAACCTAGATAATTAGCACTTACGAGCAAGGTTGGAATTTTTAACTCTGCCGCTAAATCAAGGAAAGTTTTTTCGTCATTTATTGGCGTCATTACGCCACCCGCAGCTTCAATAAAAAGAAATTGATTATTGGTTTTAGCAAGAGAAATTTTTTCTTGGCAGAAGTTTTTTACATCAGAAAAGTTGATTTCTGTGCCAGAATTTTTAGCAGCAAAATGCGGGGAAACAGCTTCTTCGAATCTCCAAGGCGAAACATCATCCAACTTCGATGTCATCCTGAGTCTTTCGAAGGGTGATTTAAGAGAGATTTGAGAATTATTAATCACACTTAGAATTTTTGCTGAATCACTATTTTCATCATCATCTTTAAACCCACTTATAATAGGTTTTATCGCCATCGCACTTGGAAAATTGCGACATAAATTTTCAACCAAAAAAGTTTTTCCAATATCGGTTCCAATTCCAACAATGAAATAAATTTTCTCTTTTAACATTATTTAAGTTTGGAGAAAGAGCCATAAATCGGACCGAATACCGCGATTGTAATCCAAGCGATCATGCTGCCCATCACAATCGTTAAAGTTGGCTGAATCATGCCCACTAATTTGTCGATTGAGTCATTAATTTCGCGGTCATAGAAAAATTTAATATTTTGTAGAGCCGTTTCCATATTGCCACTTTCCTCGCCGATTTTAAACATTCGAACTACAAGGTTTGGAAAATATCCAGTAAGCGCAATTGCTTTTGCCAAAGATTGACCGTCGGTAACTTGCTGTTTGACTACGATAATACTTTTTTTCATCGCCTTATTTTTGATCACTGAACTTGAAGCTTCCAGACATTCAATAACGCCCAGACCACTTTTGAAAGTCATAGCAAAAAACTGACAGAATTTTGCCGCGTCAATTTTACTGATGATTGGACCAATAATCGGGAGTTTTAATTTTAAATCGTCAATTTTAACTGCCATCTCCGGATTTTTTGCCAAAAGTTTCATTAAAATCATAATCAGCGGGACCGAGAAAATTATGAAGTACCAGTTATTTTTAACGAAGTCGGAAAAGCCGATCAAAGCCACGGTCATAACTGGCAAAGTCAGCCCTTGAGCAACAATGAATCCGGTAACTTTCGGCACTACAACCGTAGTCATGATTCCAAGCACGATACACATCATAAAAATACCAAAAAGCGGTCCGGTTGTGGCTTTTTTGGTTTTGCGTTTGATGTCCATGTTCCATTTCAAATCATCGATGATGCTGCCAAATGACGTGGCAAGATTACCTGTTTTTTCACCCATGCTGATCAAGCCAACGTGGATCGGGTTAAAAATATCAGGGTGTTTGCTTAAACTTTCCGAAAAAAGACTTCCGTTTTTGATCGCTTCATAAATTTCTGCCATCAAGTTTTTAATTCTTTCTGAATCTGCGGTTTCTTTAAGATCGTTAATGGAATCAATAATTGAAACACCTGCTCTTTCCAACTGCTCGAGGTGAATGAAAACCGCAATCAAATCTCGCGTTTTAATCTTGCTAAAAAAACCATAAGTTTTTTTTCTTTCTTCCTTGAATGAAACAAGTTCTAAACCAGTTGAACGCAGAATTGTCGCCAAATCAGAAGGATTTTCTGCTGACATTCTGCCACTTACATATCTGCCATTTTCGTTAATTACTTTATATCGGAAATGCTTCATTATTTTTTCTGCAATTTTTTCATTTTATTCAAAATCACGTCACGTTTTAATTTTGAAATGTGATCGACAAAAGTAATTCCATTTAAATGGTCGATTTCGTGCTGAATACATGTTGCAAGTAAACCATCCATTTCTTCAACACATTCTTTACCATTTTCATCAAGATATTTTACTTTAACAATTTCGGGACGAATAACTTCTGACCTCATATCAGGAAATGAAAGGCATCCTTCATTGTAAGAATGATTTTCTTTTGAAATTTCAACTATTTCCGGATTGATGAAAAAGCGCGGGTTAGTGTTGGAAACATGAACTCCACCGCAGTCATGGTGATCGTGATGATCGTGATCATCAACTTCGTAATCAACATCAATTACCAAAATTCTTTTTAACATTCCAACTTGGACCGCCGCAAGACCAACGCCACTTGCCGCATACATTGTGCTTACCATGTTATTCATAAATTGGCGAAGAGCATCATCAATTATTTCAACTGGTTTGGAAACTTTTTTTAAGATTGGATCTGGCGCTAAAATGATTGGTAGAACTTTCATGTTTCGTTTATGTTGTTGTTTTTACTATTAATTGAAAACCGAGTGGACTCCGTCGTGAAGACGGGGTGACAAACTTTATCTTACCCGAAGAACATTTTTAGTAGCCCTTCCCAGATTGTCACCCCGAATCTAAAGTCATCACCCCGAATACATAACTTTGTCACCCCGAATCTATAAGTTGTCACCCCGTCTTCACGACGGGGTCCACTCAGGCTTTCCACGCTTTAGAAATCGTCCTAAGAACTCACTATCCCACTCACAACTTTTTTTAAAGCTTCGGGATAAAGCTTATGCTCTTCTTTTAAAATCCTCGCCGCCAAGGTATCTTTCGTATCATGCGATTCAACTTTAACTTGCGACTGTAAAATCACAGACCCACAGTCCATTTCTTCACTTACAAAATGCACCGTACAACCAGAAATTTTTGCTCCCGCTTTAATCGCATCTCCAACCGCATTTGCTCCTTTAAATTCAGGCAAAAGTGATGGATGAATATTGATTAATTTATCGAGCCAGCGATTGACAAACCAAGGTGAAAGCAAACGCATAAAGCCGGCAAGACAAATAATTTTAGCCCCCGATTTTTCTATTTCTTCATTCATTCTTTTATCAAATTCTTCGCGTGAATCATAATCACGATGATTGACAAAAGCAGTTTTTATTTTTTTTGATTTGGCAAATTCCAATCCCGCAGCATCAATTTTATTAGACAAAACCAAAACCACTTCTGCCGGAAAATAAGGATGTTCGCAAGCTCGCACAATGGCTTGCATGTTTGATCCGCGCCCTGAAATTAAAATTGCGACCTTAGTTTTTTTAGCCATTATTTTTTAATAACAAAAGTTTTTGCAATTTTGTCATGCAAGCCTTGTTTATGTTTGGTCCAACCTACCATCATATAGCCAATACAAAGTAAAAGTGCTGAAAGTATTTCAGCAAAAAACCGACCTGTCGCCCTTTTTAAGGTTAGACGATCACCATATTCATCAACCACTATAATTCCCAAAACTTTTTTGCCTACAGTAGCTTGCCAGTATGATGATTGTAAGACTGCGGTATAAGCCCAAAAAGATAATATTTGAATAAGAGGGTTTAAAAAAGGATAGTCTTTTTCACTAACAGTAGCTTCCATGATTATGTAAAGAATAAGCATTACCAAGCTATCAATTAAAGATGCTAAAACTCTTTTCCAAAAACCTACATAAATTACTGAATTTGGATCGCGTGAAGTAGTCATATTCTGATATTTAAATTAATATTTGACCTATTTTTGCCTTATGCAGAAATAAACTTGATGGTTAAATAAAACTCAAATTAATAATAAGTTAATATTAATTTTTACATGAACCTAAGGACAGGATTGCAAATCCAGTCTTGCAATTAAAATATCGAGCTAGCATCTCGACGACGCTGCGCTTTGCTCGATGATCTGAACTTCTTTATTCACGAAGTTAAAATATAGGTCATCGAGCAAAGCGCAGCGTCGCCGAGATGCTAGCTCGATTCCTAAAAAACTATTTCTTCCCAGCGCTGGACTGGGTTTGTAACCCAGTCCACATGTTCATTTCCTTGGTTTAAATTTTACATGAACGTGAGGACGGGATTGCAAATCCCGTCCTGCGGCTGAACTTGTGGATTGAAGCCTAATGCTTTTCAACTCTAATTTTATCTTCAATCGTCTTAAAGTGTCTTTCTGTTTCAATTTTCATTAAGGTAGAGATTTCTTCGTCGCTTATTTGCTGATTGTAATTTTTTACTATTTTTGTCTCCGTAAATGCGTTTTTTAAACTATAACTTTCCAAACCTAATTTTAACTCCATATGGCTTCGAAAGCTAAAATCATCAAAACCTTTTCGGCTAAAATTCTCGTACTTATAGGTCATCAAAATTTGTTCGGGAATTTTTCCCGCTTCTAATTTATCCCTAACCTTTTTAACAAGATCTTGAACATCATCATCAAAAAGGATCCAATCGAGAGAAATATAGGACTCTTTCTTCAAATAAAACTCATCAAACTTTCTACAACTCGAAATAAATTTTTCATAAATTCTAACAAATGAATCATTAAAAATTGCCAAAACAATCTGCTTTGTTTTTATAATCGCAGCCTCGTTTTTTTCTGCTTTGAATTCACTTTTTAGCAGGGCAATTTTTTTATCTAAATCGTCAACCTCTTCAATCTCTTCTCCCTTCGCACCTGCAATCATAATTTCTAACGAGCGCGCCAAATTTTTGGCGATATAATCAATAAAAATTTCTATCAAGCCACCATCTGCTTGTCGCAATGCAGAGAAATAATTTTCTTTATCTTCAGTTTTAATAATCACCGGCGGGAAGTAAAACTTCATTAAAATGAAATTCATCAAAACCCTTGCCACTCTGCCGTTTCCATCGTCAAATGGATGAATTAAAATAAATCTGTAATGAAATTCTGCAGCTAAAATTATTGGGTTAACATCGTCTCTCTCAACTTCTTGACGATACCAAGCCAATAAATCATTCATCTTTGCTGGCGTTTCTTCTGGAGTGGCAAAATAAAAAGTTTCACCGGTTTTTGTTAATACATGATTTGGGCCAGATTTATATTTACCAACCTCAATAGTTCTTCTTGTTGGCTGTCCATCGGGAGTTATCGCTCTTACCTCGTATGACTCTTTAAGCAGCAAAAGATGAAGTTGACGAATGAAATTTTCAGTTAACAAAAAATCACTTTTTACTATTTCTATCACCCATTCTATTGCTTTATCGTGACCAGTAATTTCAAAATGATCTTTGAGCGGTTTTCCTTGCGCAGTTATGCCATGCAGAATCAGCATTCTGGTTTCGCCAAATGTCAGCGAATTTCCTTCTAAATGGTTAGAATGGTAATTCCAATCAAGACGAAATTTCTGCATTATCTTGGCTTCGCGCTCTTTTGGAATGGGTCTTAATTTATCCAATTCTAACTTAAGATCTAATGCGTTTCTGAGATAATTCATAAGAGGAAATATTTTTGGTTTTGGGCTTTATGATGTTTTTAACTTTAACGGCGATTTTGTTTTGTTGGTTTTGGAACTGAACGTGAGGACGGGGTTACAAACCCCGTTCTGTGGCGGTACAGTTGGCTTTGTAAAATTCAACTAACCTAGCTCAATCCTAAGTAAGTTTGATCTAAAAGAAGAAAAATAATTATCGAAGAAATTGACCGAAGGATTAATATTTTTTGTACCCAGAATTTTATCAGAAAGGAGCAATAAAAACATCAATAGTATCCTGCTTTGATCTACTGGATAATAGCAATTATGAGTTGTTGATTTTATTATCGGGTACTTAATTCCATCTTTTTCGTAATACTCTGAGTTTTTTTCTTTCATTTGTATTGCTTGATCACATCCATCATTTAGTGGTAGAATATTACCAATCATTTTTGACCCTTCGGAAAGATCTGGATTGTCCGAGTAAACAATTCCCTGATCCAAAGATGTTATTATGGAAGGGTGAGTGTATTGACTAGAGCCATCTTTAAACATGAACCAATTACGGAAAGTCTCAAATGATTCGGCGCTGCTTTTATAAGAAAAAATAATGCCTCGAGGATGATTAGAAGAGTATTGTTTTAATTCTAAACTACCATCTTGGCTAGAATCTGGTTTTATGTATTCCCCTCTAACTATTTCCAAACTTCTAACCGAGGCTATATTTTCAATGGCCTGATCAGCACTTTTCGAATCAAGAGAAGTCTTTACCTCAATCACTGCATATACAATATCAACAGGAAAAAGGTGAACAGAAGCTAAAGATAGAATCGAAGGATAGTGATCTTGATCGTAAATAATAATGTCAATCTGTTTGCTTTGTTTGCCATTTTTATCTACTACTATTCCAGTTCCAACACCGTATTTTTTAGGAATAAATTTTTTAATTAAATCTCTTAAAATAATTTCGTTTCCTTCTCCTTTTATACCCTGATGAGTGAATATTGAATTTATGAAATTAACTTCAGATTGAAGCTGTTGAAATATGCCTCTGTAGTAACTGTTTAAAATATTATTCATTGTAAAAACTTTTTTATAAATTTTTTTCAAAAGAATTTCTAATCCTGCCGCTGGACTGGGATTGCAAATCCCGTCCTGCATCTGGGATTATTTTTTTCCTTTTGCATTAACTCGCGCGCCGATTCTTAGGCGTAAGGCGTTTAATTTAATGAAACCTGCTGCGTCTTTTTGATCGTAAACTGCATCTTCTTCAAAGGTTACGTGGGCTTCACTGTACAAACTTTTTACAGACTTGCGCGAAACCACAGTTGCACTGCCTTTGTAAAGTTTTAGCGTCACAGTTCCTTCAACATTTTCTTGGCTTTTGTCGATTAGGGCCTGAAGCATTTCGCGCTCAGGAGAAAACCAGAAACCGTTGTAAATTAGGCTGGCATATTTTGGCATTAATTCATCTTTTAAATGCGCGGCTTCGCGATCTAGCGTGATTGATTCAACAGCGCGATGCGCAACCAACAAAATTGTTCCGCCCGGAGTTTCGTAAACGCCGCGCGACTTCATGCCAACGAAACGGTTTTCAACTAAATCTAGGCGACCAATTCCGTTTTTGCCGCCAAGTTCATTGAGTTTAGTCAAGATTTCCGCAGGCGACATTTTCTTGCCGTTGATCGCAATCGCATCACCTTTTTTAAATTCGATGTCAATTAAAGTAGCTTTATTGGGCGCATCTTCTGGGGAAACCGTTCTTTGATAAACATATTCCGGAGCCGCTTGCGACGGGTCTTCCAAAACTTTTCCCTCGCTTGATGTGTGAAGTAAATTCGCATCAACTGAATAAGGTGATTCGCCGCGTTTATCTTTGGCAACAGGAATTCCGTGTTTGTCAGCGTAAGCAATTAATTTGGTTCTCGAATTTAAATCCCATTCGCGCCACGGCGCGATAATTTTGATGTCGGGTTTATTAGCATAATAAGCCAATTCAAAACGAACTTGGTCGTTTCCTTTGCCAGTGGCGCCGTGACAAACTGCGTCAGCGCCTAATTTTTTAGCAATTTCAATTTGTTTTTTGGCAATCAATGGACGTGCAATTGAAGTTCCAAGCAAATAAACGCCTTCGTAAAGCGTGTTAGCGCGAAACATTGGAAACACATAATCGCGCACAAATTCTTCGCGCAGATCTTCAATGAAAATTTGTTTTACACCCATTTTTTTAGCTTTAGCGCGCGCTGGCTCAAGCTCTTCGCCCTGACCTAAATCGGCGGTGAAAGTTATAACTTCGCAACCGTAATTTTCCTGCAACCATTTCAAAATTACCGAGGTGTCCAATCCACCAGAATAAGCTAATACAACTTTTTTAATTTTTGCCGGTTGAGCGACAACAGTTTTTACTGCACTTTTTTTTGAAGCAGCTTTAACTTTTTTAATTTTCATTTGAAATTTTAGATTGATTTTAGAAAGATGTTTTAGGTTTTTAATAAACCTTGTGAAAGCCCGTCCCCAGTGATTTCTCACCAATATTCTTTAAAAAGAAATTTAAAATGCAAATAAAAGAAATTCAAAATCGTGAAGAAATTTTTCAAACCTTAAATTATTGGCGCAAATCTATGTCGCCGCTTCGGTGTCAGCAAAATGCTCTTGCGTTGGTTTGATTGGCACGCCATAAATTTTGGCTGCAAAAACATCATTGGTAATTTAGAAATAAAAAGACTCGAATCACAAAAAAATTTTCTCACGCGAAAAATTTATTTTAGATGAGTTTTTATTTCGCAAAAGTTCTTAGTTTAAATGCCTCAAAAACAACGTTCAAAATTCAATTATTATCTCCACAAATATTTCATAATTCCTTTAATGATATTTCGCATTTCGGTGCTTGATACCATTAGACAAGACGGAATTGAACATGCTGGATATTTAGCATTTTTAAGCATCTTTTCACTTTTTCCTTTTCTAATTTTCTTAATTTCAATCGTCGGTTTTTTTGGCGCTTCGGAAATGGGCGCACAAATTGTACATACAATTCTTTTGACGACACCGCGTGAAATGTCTGAAGCTTTAGCGCCGCGTATTAATGAAATTATTTCTGGACCACCACAAAGTTTTTTAACTATCGCAATTATTGGTGTAATTTGGACCGCTTCTTCTTCAGTTGAAGGTTGCCGCACAATTTTAAACCGCGCTTATCGAATTGCATTTCCGCCGCCTTATCTCTGGCGCCGCTTTATCAGCATTTTAGAATTTTTTGTGATCACTTTTTCCATCGTAATTGGCATCATTATTTTCATCATTGTTCCAACTCTTTTAAAAGAATTTGAAGGCGCATTTTCACTGCATTTAAATTTTGATTACGATTTTTTCTATTTACGCCAATTGGCAATTTTCGCGGTGTTAACTTTAGCAACTTCCCTGCTTTATTACGCTTTACCCAATGCCAAACAAAAAATTACCCAAACCGTTCCCGGATCAATTGTTGTGGTGCTTCTCTGGGTTTTTTTAGAAAAAGGTTTTTCACTTTATTTAGAAAATTTTCACCAATTTAACTTCGTTTACGGATCGCTCGCCGGCATGATTGTTTCATTAATATTTTTTTATTTAATCAGCCTCGCCTTCATTTTCGGCGCTGAATTTAACTACCATTTTCACCGCACTTATCAAGTTTTCTTAAAAGAAAAAAAATAATGAAATTTCTCTTCTGGCCCAATCAAAAAGGTTATCGCGATATAGAGCTGGGACTTTCGCGCGTTTATGATTTGCTGGCGCGTTTAGGAAATCCGCATTTAAAAATTCCATCAACAATTCACATCGCCGGCACTAATGGCAAAGGTTCAACTTTGGCTTTTTTGCGTACAATTTTCACCGAAGCAAATCTCTCAATTCATACTTACACATCACCTCATTTGGTTAATTTTAACGAAAGAATTATTTTAACTGGCAAAGAAATTTCCGATGAATTTTTAAATGAATGTTTGCATGAATGTAAAAAAGCTGCCGAAACATTTCCAGAAATTGCCGTTACTTATTTCGAAGGAATCACAGTTGCTGCCTTTTTAGCCTTTAGTCGCGTGCCAGCAGATTTACTTTTACTTGAAACCGGAATGGGCGGCAGGCTTGATGCAACCAATGTTTTACCAAAAATTTTAACTTCAATAATTACGCCAATTTCTTTTGATCACACTGATTTTTTAGGAAAAACTTTAGCTAAAATTGCTTTTGAAAAAGGCGGAATAATTAAAAAAAATTGTCCGGTTTTAGTTGGAAAACAAAAACCTTCAGCGCTGAAAACCCTTGAAAATCAAGCAACCGCGCTTAATTCAGAATTGAAAACCGTTGGTAAAGATTGGGAAATTATTAAACAAAAACAGGGATTTTTATTTGAGGGTTTTGGCAGAAAAATTTTACTTCCATCTCCTTCACTTTTAGGAAGTCATCAAATTGAAAATGCAGCGCTGGCAATTGCTGCGGCTCTAAATCAGAAGCGTTTTGCGATTAGTGATTCTATGATTAAATCGGCTTTAACCAAAACTTTTTGGCCAGCACGATTGCAAAAAATTAAGTCAGGAAAATTTTTTAAAATACTGCCCAAAAATTGTGAATTATATTTAGATGGAAGCCATAATTTACAAGGGGCTGCAACAATTTTAGAATTTTTAAAAAATCAGCAAAATAAAAAAATATTCGTAATTTTTTCGATGTTGGAAGACAAAAATTGCGCTGATTTTTTAAAAAAAATTTCTAAGAAAATTGATAAATTATTGGCAATGGAAATTCCCAATGAAACTAAATCTTATAAAGCAAAAGAGATCACAGAAATTGCGCAGAATCTGGGAATAAAAGTAGAAAATGTTTCCGGTTTTGAAGAAGCGTTTGCAGAAATTTCTAAAAATAAAAAAGATGTCGAAGATGCGCTGATATTAGTTTGCGGCTCACTTTATTTGGCTGGGAGTTTTTTAGAAACTAATAATTCAATCTTTTCAAATGGTGGTTTGAGATTATAATTTGAATGCAATTTGAGTGAGAATCTTTCCTATATCAAACTAGCGAATCGCATATTGCAAAAACGTTGCGATCGAAAACACATCAATCATCAACACAATAAAAATCGGATCCCATTTTGTGATCGATTCTTGCAGAAAAAATTTTCTCGCCAATTTTTTGCCAAGATCTTTACGCGCTTCTTCGCGCAATTTTTTCTTTTCTTCTTTGCTTAATTTAGGTTTTTTAGGCGCGCATTTTCTCATCGCGTAAAAATGCCAAACAAAATAAATCACCATCAAAAGCGAAACTATAATATCGATAATTCTGCTATCACTTACTTTTACAATGCGGTTGGCAATAAAAAATGCCACCATGTAACCACAAACTCCCCACCACCAAATCATGTTATGAACGCTTTCCTCTCCTTTTGTTGCTGCTTTGAAAGAAGTTTCAATTTTATTAAAAAAAGCGTTCATAGAATTTTAGAATTTATTTTTTGTCTTCTTTTGAAATAGCATATTGAGTGCCTTCCCATGGCATTTCAAAATCGAAATTACGAAATTCCTGCATTAATTTTACCGGCTCGTAAATAACTTTTTTCTCTTCTTCGCTGTAACGAACTTCAACATAACCAGTTAGCGGAAAATCTTTACGCAAAGGATGACCTTCAAAACCATAATCAGTAAGGATTCGACGCAGGTCAGGATGTTTATCAAAAACAATTCCATACATATCAAAAGCTTCGCGTTCAAACCAGCCAGCCGCGCTGAAAACCGGAATTGCAGTTGACACTTTTTCGCCATCTTCCAGCGCAACTTTTACAGTGATGCGATTGTTTAATTTAAAACTCAGAAGATTGTAAATCACTTCAAAACGAGGAGACCTCATTCCAAGCATGTCAGCACCAAAAACATCAAGCAGCATTTTGAATGATAAATTATTGTCATCACGCAGAAATTGTAAGAATTCGATAATTTTTTCTGGCGTAACGTAAATGATTAAATTATCGAAAGCGATTGGCTCGATAATATTAGCATCTGCGAAATTTTCTTTGATGTAAGCGGCTTGCGCTGGTAAATCTTTAATCATTTTTTATCTGAAAAATTTTCCGGTTCTTTTGATTTTTCTTTGTAATAGCAAAACGCCGTAAAGTAATGCTTCTGCGGTTGGAGGGCAACCCGGAACGTAAACGTCAACTGGCACGATGCGGTCACAACCTCTAACTACCGAATAAGAATAATGGTAATATCCTCCGCCATTGGCGCAACTTCCCATTGAAATTACGTAACGCGGTTCGGCCATTTGATCGTAAACTTTACGTAACGCCGGAGCCATTTTATTAGTAAGAGTTCCGGCCACAATCATAACGTCAGATTGACGTGGAGATGGGCGGAAAATAAGACCAAAACGATCAAGATCATAGCGACTTGCCGCCACTTGCATCATTTCAACGGCGCAACAAGCAAGACCAAAAGTCATTGGCCAAAGTGAACCGGTTCTGGCCCAATTTACCAACTCGTCGATTTTGGCGGTGACGAAACCGCGATTGTTGTCTTCAACTGAGTTATGAAGAAGAATGTCTTGATTTAGTGGGCTAAGATTTGTCATTTTAAAATATTATTTCCATTCAAGCGCGCCGCGCTTCCATTCGTAAATAAAGCCGATGGTTAGCATTATTAAAAACGTTACCATTGACCAAAAACCAAAAATACCAATTTTACCAAGTGAAACTGCCCAAGGAAAAAGGAAAGCTACTTCAAGATCAAAAATAATGAATAAGATTGCGACTAAATAAAATTGTACGTCAAACTCGTTACGCACACGACCCTCGCCTTCGAAACCGCATTCATAAGGTGAAAGTTTTTCGCGATCATTGGTTCTTTTATTGAGGATAAAAGGAATTAGCATAATCACGCAGGAAAGACCGATTGCGACTGCTAAAAATAATAAAATAGGAAAATATTGCGACGACACTAAGTCAGCGCTGACAATAGTTTGGGTCACTTGTGTTATAGTTTGGAAATTGTCCATTTTGTAGATTGAATTTAAGAAATGCGTCAAATAATTTGCAAATATATTCACTGATGAAATTAATTTTTGGTTACTACAAAATCAATTTAAAAAATAACTTATACATAAAAGATTTTCTATGACGGCAGAAACATACACGGCAATTGTGACACCTTTTAAAAATAATAAAGTTGATGAGCAGTCATTAGAGAAACTGGTTGAGTTTCAAATTAAAGGTGGCGTTACCGGAATTGTTCCTTGTGGCACAACGGGCGAATCGCCAACTCTTTCTCACGATGAGCATAATTTAGTAATCGAACTTTGCGTTAAAATTGCCAATGGCAGAATTAAAGTTATGGCAGGAACTGGCTCTAATTCAACTGATGAAGCTGTGATGATGACAAATTATGCTAAAAAAGTTGGCGCCAATTCTTGTTTGATCGTTGCTCCTTATTATAACAAACCAACTCCGGAAGGCATTTATCAGCATTATAAAGCTTTGGATAAATGTGACATTCCGCTTTTCATTTACAACGTTCCGGGTCGTTCAGTGATTAATATTTCTGATGAAAATTTAGCCCGCATTGCCACTCTTGAAAATGTAGCTGGAATTAAAGATGCAACTGGTGATTTAGCGAGAATTGCGACTCTGCGTTTATTGATTAATAAAAAATTTTCTTATCTTTCGGGCGAAGATTTAACCGCTGTTGGTTATAATGCGATGGGCGGAAATGGCGTGATTTCAGTTACTTCAAACATAGCGCCAAAAATGGTGAGCGATTTACAAAGAGCAACTGCGAAAGGTGATTATAAAACTGCTTTAGAAATTCAAGATAGCTTGACTGCTTTACATGACGTGATGTTTTGTGAAACCAATCCAATTCCGGTGAAATATGCCGCGAGTTTGATGGGTCTTTGTAGTGCCGAAACTAGGCTGCCGCTAGTTACACCTTCAGCTGTTG
>CAMAXU010000022.1 GCA_945862455.1 Rickettsia typhi
TGAAAATGGTAGAAATTTATATTCAAGAAAGTGGTAAAAATATTACCGTCGCCGAGGTGAGGAAAATTGGCATAATGAACCCGTCGCAAATCTAACTTCCAAAAAAATTTAAACTAAAAAAATCTAACTCAGAACTTTTAGCAATTTCCTACTCGATTTTTTTGGAATTTTTTTGATTTTTTCTGCGTTTTGGTCCGCAGTTTTGGTAATTTTTGGTTGTTTTTTGGTATATACCAAATTAACTATCTCTTGATAGCCATAACTTTGTCTTTTTGGTAAAAATTTGCTCAGAAAATGACGCTGTATCACTTGATACAGCTTACATTTCCAGTCGCAATTTTTCCTCAAAAAAACTTCGTTAGCACTATCAAGAGATAGTTAATTTGGTATAGTTCTTGTTGGCACTATGTGGGCAACAGAGCCAGTATCTTTGTGGAGTTTGATCCACCTTCTTAGTGTTGCTATATCAACATCAAAAATATCCGCTATCTGCTGATGACTTTCTTGATCATCTTTAACTCGGTTAACAACCCTGATTCTTAAATCTTCACCATAAGTTTTTACCATAAACCCTCCAAAAAATTAGAGGAATAAAGTTAGCTGGTTTAAGATGGGAACTCAAAGCCGAACCACTTAAAGGTCTGAAATTTATTGCTAATGATAATTCTTGGTCAACTTTAGCAGAATGGCTGGGGCTAAAAATAATAACGCTGCGCGATTCTACAACTGGTGCTAAAGCAGATTTGGTGTTGTTGAATCAGGTAATACAAAATCTTAGAACCAATCCGGTTGAGGCAATAATTTTTGGAGGTTACGAAGATAAGAAAACGCTGCTTTGGATGAGAGATAAAACTAAAATAAGAGTGGTTTGGCTACCTTTCACGATTGGTGCTGGAGCCAATAGCGGAGACATTTTCCAGCTTTTTGAAACAACAGTTAATGCTTTACTTACCGATTGTTCACAGCTTTATTGTACAACTTTGGCGAAGCCAAAAGAAGTGATCGATAGAAAGTTAAACTTAATAGAATAAGCGCCAAGCAGTAGCCAAGATTCCAAGCTGCCATTGAAAGTCCAAGAAATACAAAGCTTGGTTGATCGCATCTAATGGCTTTTGTTTTAATCAAAGCTTTTTCAAGATCTTGTAAATTGTCGATCTCATTTAAATTTTCTGATGAGCAAGTGCTTGGACCGCGAAATATTTTTTGCTCGACTCCAACATGGTAGAAAGCAATGCAGCAATTAATTAATAGAAAAATAATACAGCAGAAAAACGAGATTTTTTTTGCCTTTTTGGTTTTTAGGAAAGTAAGGATGATAAGGCTAAGCGCGATTACAGCAAAAAAAGGTTTGCGTTGGTAAAGGCATAAAATGCAGGGTTGATAATCAAAGACATATTGCGAGATGTAGGCAAAAGTTAGAGCAGAAATTGAGCCTAATAAAAGAAATAACAGAGGTTCTTTTTTTATATTTTCCATTTGTTTGGTTTGAAATATTATTTATCTAAAATCTTCTTCGCTAATTCCTTACGCAACTCAACCGCAGGCTGGTCAAATGGATTAATTTCCTTCACATAAGCAATCAAAATTGTTTCCAAAAACATTTGCATCATCAATCCGCCCAAAACTTCTTCATCGAGATTTTCAATTTCAAAAATCCGAATCGGCAATTTTTTACGGTTTAACACTTCAATTGTAGTTTCTTGTTCAACCTTAACGATGTCACTTAATTTCTTGCCGCCAAATAAGGTTTCACAACCAATCAAATCCTTGATTTTAAAATTATAAGGAGAGTTTTTTTCAGTTAAGAAAGTGAAAAATTTATCTTTTGGTCCTTCAAGATAAAGTTGTAATTGACTATGCTGGTCAATTGTTCCCATCGAATTGATCGGAACTGAACCAAAATTATTTTTGCCCAAAGATTCAGCCCAAAGTTGGCGATACCAATCAGTAAAATTTTTTAAATTATCAATGTAGGGCATGATAACATTATTGGTGAAGCCTCGCTCGTAAAGGTCTAATTGAGTTGCGCAGGAATTGCTGATTTCATTGGTTTTTAAAAAATCTTCTAAAACTTTTTTAGCGCCATTTCTGATTTTTTTGGCATCAAGCCCAGCAAGAAGTGCTGGTAAAAGACCGACGATGGAAAAGCAGGAATATCTGCCGCCGATTTTGTTGGAATGGGAAGTAATTTCAGCGCCGATTTTTTGGGCGATTTTAGCTAAAGAATTGGTTTCGGATTCGGTGATAAATAAAAATTGCGAAGCGAAGTTTTGTATTTTTGCTTTCTTGATTTCATCTAGGATTATCAAGGTTTGACAGATGGTTTCAATAGTTTCGCCAGATTTACTAATAACTAAAAAAAATGTATTTCTTAAATCAATTTTAGTCAGACAATTTTTAACAGTTGTTGAATCAATTGATTCCAGAAATTCTAGTTTATTTTGAAATTTCAACGCACTCAAAGTTTTGCCACCCAAGCTTGATCCGCCAACGCCCAAAACTAGAATTTTTTTATAAGCAGAGATTTGTTTAGAAAATTTTGTAAATTGTTTTAAGTCGTTTTTATCAAAAATAACATCAATTGAAGCCAGCTTCGAAGCCTTGATTTCGCTTCGTAAAACTTCGGTTGGTTTTTTGCAGGCGATTTCAAATTTTTTTAAATCTTTCGCTGAAGAAATATTTTTAAAAGATTGCGAATATAAATTATGAGCCATTTAAAATTTTTTATATTATATGAATTGAGGCAGCATTTTTACTTTTGAACTTTTTATAAGTGAAGAACTTGTAATCTCGAAATTGATTCTTAGATTAGCCTTTCTTCGTTTTTTAAAAAATCTCCATTTCAAAATGGCTGGGTAGCAAAGTGGTAATGCAAGAGCCTGCAAAGCTTTTATCCGTCGGTTCGATTCCGACCCCGGCCTCCACTTCTTTTATTTTTTCCTTTCAGTAATTCTTGGCGCTCTAAGATAAATTGGTTCTAAATTTTTTGAGCCTTCATTATTTTTTGTAAATTTTTCTAACGCCAGAAGCGCGATTAAATCAGCTTCGATTTCATCTTCTTCCTGCGACATTTCAAAATCGTAATTTTTTTTCTCTAAAATTTCAGCGGCGATTTTTTTGCCAGAGCCGCAAAGGAAAAATTTTTCTTTAGGAAAAATTTGGTGTAGATCTTCAAGCCTTGCTAGATCTGGTTTTTTTTCATATTCCGCATAAAAAAAATCACCAGCTTTGGCATCAAGTAAAACAAAAATTTTCTCACTTTTCTCGCGATATTTATAGGCAATTGCCTCGCAAGAATTTACTAAAATTAAGGGTAGGTTGGTTGAAAGTTTTAAAGTGCGAGCGGCAGAAAGACCAATTCTGGTGCCGGTAAAACTGCCGGGACCGTTGGTGGCGGCAATTAAACCTAAATTCTGATACCAGATTTTATTTTGAAGCAGAATTTTTTCGATTTCTGGGATTAATAGCTCTGATTGTTTTCCGCTTTCAGAAATTACAGTTTTGGACAGAATTTTTTTATCTGCGAGTAGAACAACAGAAAAGCCAGAAGCGCTGGTATCAAAGGCTAGAATCAGGGTCACAAAATTAATTGATTATGCTTTTTACACTTGGAACATCCAAAGAAAAAGTCGGAATTTTAACTTCAAAACTCTCAAGGTTATTTTTTTGCATTTGATAAGTTCCGGTCATTATTCCGGAAGGATGGCGCAAATGTACGCCACTGGAATATTGATAAGAAGCGCCAGCCGCGATTGTAGGTTGCTCACCAACAACTCCTTCGCCATTAACTTCTTGCACAACGCCTTGTTCATCAATAATGCGCCAATAACGACTAGTTAATTTAACTGATTCGGTTTTTTTATTGTCGAGACGCACATGATAAGCCCAAATATAAAGATCACCGATTATGCTGGATTTGCTGTCGATAAATTCTGGCCAAACTGTAACGATAACGTCATCAGTTCTTGCAACATAAGGCTTGCCAATAAATGTTTTTGAGAATTCAGAAAATTTTTCTTCGAGAGGTTTGGTCATTTTTGGATTTTTAAATTTTTTTAAAGAAAGATGAGCTAGAAATTATGAGTCTGTTGCAAATCGCAAAAAGTTCGACGAAAAGTTTGATTTACGCGACAGACTCATTGTGTATATTTAGTTCATCCTATCCGTCATATCAACCACCCGCATCAATTCTTTTAAATCAGTAATTCCGGCGAGTACTTTTTCAATGCCATCTTCAACCATTGGTACAAAGCCTTCTTTTAAAGCATGAGCCAAAAGCTCTTTACGACTGGCTTCGTTTACAACTAGTTCGTCAAGTTCACGGTCAAAAGGTAGAAGTTCGCAAACTACTATGCGACCTTTATAGCCACTGCGGCATTTTTCGCAGCCTACAGCTTTGAAAAGTTTGGTAATATTGCTGTGTTTTGGACCTAAAAGTCTTTTTTCAAAAGCGTCAAGTGGCTGCTCTTTTTTGCAATGAGAACATAATTTTCTAGCAAGACGCTGTCCAACTACGCAAATCAATGATCCAGCCATTAAATAATTTGGCACGCCGATATTCATCAAGCGCGGAATCGCTGCTAAAGCATCATTGGTGTGAAGCGAGCTATATACTTGATGACCCGTCATCGCAGCTTGAATTGCAGCAATTGCCGTATCTTTATCGCGAATCTCGCCGACTAGAATTACGTCGGGATCTTGACGTAACAAAGCTTTAATGCCTGAAGCAAAATCCATGCCAACATCAGTTCTGATATTTGACTGACGAATCAATGGAATGTGATATTCCACCGGATCTTCCAAAGTCATGATATTTTTATCGATCGAGTTGATATAATTTAAAATTGTGTAAAGAGTGGTAGTTTTACCAGAACCCGTCGGACCAGTAAGAATGATTACGCCTTCTGGGCGTTGCACAACTTTCTTTAACAAATTGATGCTATGCTCTGAAAAACCAAGTTTATCGAGCGACAAGATAGACGATTTTTCGTCCAAAATACGCATTACGATATTTTCACTATAAATTGTTGGTTGGGTTGAAACACGAAAGTCAATTTTTCGGCCCAGAATTTCTGAGTTAATACGTCCATCTTGCGCTTTGCGACTTTCTGCGATGTTCATGCCCGACATGATTTTGATACGAACTGCAATTGCTGACCAATAATCTTTGTGAACAGAACGAACTTGTACCATTTTTCCGTCAATTCTATAGCGAATTCTAAGAAAAAGATTTTCTGGCTCGAAATGTAAATCTGACGCACCGCGGTGCACCGCGTCAGTTAAAATCGCATCTACTAAACGAACCATTGGAGATTTATAGTCACCACGAAGCTGTGTTTCATCATTAATATTTTTACCAGCGCTGCCTTCGATCTCTTTTAAAATACCCTCAATCGACATCTCGTAATCATAATATTGATCGATCGCTTGCAGGATATCTACTTCAGCAACATAAACTGGATTAATGCGGAAATTTGGCGGGAAATAACGGCGCACTTGATCAATCGCTACAATGTCAAAAACGTCGGACATGCCCAGCGTGATTGAATCGTGACTGTATGAAACTGGAATTATTTTATTGTGAACGGCAAATTCTTTGGGAACTTTTTTTACTAATTTTGCATCAATGATCGACGCCTTAATATCAAATTTTTTGATACCAGTTGATTCATTTAAAATTTCTCCAAGCGCGCCCTCGGAAATAAATCCCATTTCAACCAAAATCGCACCAACGGTCTTCGCACCTTTTAGGCGCGCTTGTTCTTTCAGGGCAATTGTTAGTTGATCTTCCGAAATAACCTTCTTTTCTATGAGTCGAGTGCCAATCTCGAAATTAGTTGATGATGTTACCATCTTTTTATTTTTTCAGTCTTTTTGAATTGTTTTAAAGTAAGATTGATTTTTAAATCATCTCCAAATCATGTTTTGACTTGTTTCATTGTCAAGAAAGCAAACTCAATAATTTAATCTTATGTCTATAGTTACTCGTTTTGCACCATCTCCAACCGGATATTTACATATTGGAGGAGCTAGAACTGCAATGTTCAATTATCTTTTTGCCAAAAATAAGGGCGGAAAATTTTTACTTAGAATTGAAGATACCGATGAAAAAAGATCAACCAAGGAAGCAATTGATGCAATTTTGCAAGGTTTGGATTGGCTAGAATTAAAACATGATGGCGATTTTATTTTGCAGTCCAAAAATTTGGCGCGTCATAAAGAAGTTGCAGAACAGCTTCTTGAAAAAGGTCAGGCTTATTTATGTTATACCTCAGCGGAAGAGTTGGCGGAATTGCGCGAAAAGGCCGAAGCTAAAAAAGAAGTTTTCCGTTTTAAAAGTGAATGGCGCGATAAATCGCAATCTCTTTCTTCAAATGTAAAGCCGGTAATTCGCATCAAAGCGCCACTTGATGGCGAAATGGTAATTCGTGATTTGGTGCAAGGTGAAATTCGTGTCAAAAATTCCGAGCTTGATGATTTGGTTATGCTGCGCAGTGATGGAACTCCAACTTATATGTTGGCAGTTGTAGTTGACGATCACGATATGAATGTTTCGCATATTATTCGCGGTGACGATCATTTAACCAACGCTTTCCGCCAGAAAGTTATTTATGAAGCGATGGATTGGAAAGTGCCAGAATTTGCTCATATTCCGCTAATTCACGGACCTGACGGCGCAAAACTTTCTAAACGCCACGGCGCAACTTCGGTGATTGAATATAAAGAAATGGGATATTTGCCGGAAGCGATGCGTAATTATTTGCTGCGTTTGGGTTGGTCGCATGGCGATTCTGAAATTATTTCTGACGCGCAGGCAATTGAATGGTTTGCGCTTGATAAAGTTGGAAAATCGCCGTCGCGCTTTGATTTCGCTAAACTTAAATCAGTTAATAAACATTATATAAAAGAAAAAAACGAAGCGGAATTGTTAAAATTAGTTGAAGAATTTTTTAGCAAAAAACCGTCAGCTTCGGAAGAATTTAAAATCGTGCGTGCCTTAAAATTTGTGAAAGAAAGAGCTTCTGTTTTAAATGAATTAGCAGCGAATTTAGAAATTTATTTTGATAATTTTTGCGGCGAATTTGACTTCGAGAGCAAAAAAATTATCACAGAAAAAAAATTATTAATTTCTGATCTGAAAAAAGTTTTTGCCAATTTAAATGATTGGAATCACGACGGAATTAAAAATTCTTTAAATGAATTTGCGACGCAGAAAAATTTAAAAATCAAAGATTTTGGTCCGCTGTTGCGCATCATTTTGACCTTCTCTCAAGCCTCAGCTGGCGGTATTTTTGACGTTATTGAAATTTTAGGAAAATCGGAAGTGGAAAGAAGGGTTGATTATGTTATTTCCAAAAATTAGCTTAAGGAAAGTTCTTTTGTCTTTTTAGGAAAGCCTTCCGAAATTAAAAGAACCTCTAAAAATCCTCAAGAAATCCGAGTTTTTTTAGAGGTTTCTAAAGTTAGTTACTCAAGCAATGCCAAAAAATTTTTTATTTACTTCAGAATCAGTTTCGGAAGGTCATCCTGACAAAATCTGTGATCAAATTTCAGATGCTCTTGTTGATGCTTATTTAGCCAAAGATCCTTATTCGCGCTTAGCCATTGAAACATTTGCTACAACCAATCGCGTTATAGTTGGCGGCGAAATTCGCGCTCCTCAAATTGCTAAAAACGAAATTGAAAATTTAATTCGCCAAATCGTCAAACAAATTGGCTATGAACAGCAAGGTTTTCATTGGCAAAATTTAGAAATCACAAACCTAATTCACGCGCAATCTGCTGACATTGCAATTGGCGTTGATGCAGCTGGCACAAAAGACGAAGGCGCGGGCGATCAGGGAATTATGTTTGGCTACGCTTGTGTCGAAACCCCAAGTCTAATGCCGGCGGCCATTTATTATGCGCACCGAATTTTGCAAAATATTATGGATGGCGTTCGTGCGGGTGCCTTGCCAAATTTGGGGCCCGACGCCAAAAGCCAAGTGACTTTGCGTTATGAAAATGGCGTTCCAGTTGGCGCCGAAACTGTTTTGGTTTCAATTCAACATGTCGATGGCATGACGCAAAAACAAGTGCGCGAACTAATTCATCCTTTCGTCGAAAAATCTTTGCCCGCAAATTGGATGTGCGCTGAAGAAAAATTTTTGGTAAATCCAACCGGCAAATTTGTAATTGGCGGACCCGACGGCGACGCTGGTTTGACAGGTCGCAAAATTATTGTTGATACTTACGGCGGCGCAGCTCCTCACGGTGGCGGCGCCTTTTCAGGAAAAGATCCAACCAAAGTTGATCGCTCTGCAGCTTACATGGCGCGCTACTTGGCGAAGAATATTGTCGCCGCAGGTTTAGCCGAGCGTTGCACAATTCAAATTGCTTATGCAATCGGCGTTTCCAAGCCTTTATCACTTTATGTCAATAATCATAAAACTGGTGTTGTTGGTGAAGATTTAGTGAAAGTTATTAATGAATTAATCGATTTGAGTCCGCGTGGCATCAGAAATCATTTGGCTTTAAACCGTCCAATTTATAAACGCACCGCGACCTACGGACATTTCGGCAGAATACCTGATGCAGATGGTGGATTTTCTTGGGAAAAAACTGATTTAGCAGAGAAGTTAAAAAAATTAGCATAATTTTTTTATGGATAGATCTTATACCAAACACAATTCTATGCTAAAATTATGAATCTTCTCCTAATCGCAATCGGTGGCGCACTTGGATCGATCGCCCGTTATCTTTCTTCGGAGGCGATAATTTCTTTAATTAAAACCAACAATTCTTTGGTCGCAAAATTTCCTTGGGCAACTTTTTTCGTTAATGTCTTGGGTTCAATGATCGCAGGCATTTTCTATTATTTCGTCATTAAAAATTTCGACAATTTTGATCCGCGATTAAAAGCATTTTTATTTGCCGGCTTCCTTGGCGGTTTCACAACTTTCTCTGCTTTTTCTTTAGATTTTTTCCGTCTCGCCAGCGCTGGACAATATTCTCAGGCTTTTCTTTATGCATTTGCATCAGTTGCAATTTCAATCATGGCATTATTTTTTGGCTTTTATTCAACAAAATTAATTATTTCTTAAAGTGTCTTTATTCCAAGTAACAAAAGATCTCGCCGGACTTCGTATCGACAAATATCTTTGCAAAAAATTTGATATTTCTTTTGGGCTGGCACAAAAAGTAATCCGCGAAAAAAAAATAAAAGTAAATGGCGCGAGAGTTGATGCGGCTTACAAAACTCACGAAGCAGATCAGATCGAAGTTTTCACCGAATTAAATAAAAGATACGCCACCGAAAACAAAAAACCCAAAGTTTCCGCAGAAAAATTAAAAAAATTTTCTTCGTGGATTATTTTTCAAGATGAAAATTTAATCGCCATCAACAAGCCGTCAGGTCTTGCTACTCAAGGCGGCAGCGCAATTGAAATTTCGGTTGATGATTTTTTAAGTGGCACCGAATTACAGCTGGTTCATCGCTTAGATAAAGACACTAGCGGCATTTTATTAATTGCCAAAAACGCCAAAGCCGCAGAATTTTTGACTGATGGTTTTAAAAATAAAACTATTAAGAAAACTTATTTGGCAATGGTTCGCGGCATTGTTAAAAAACCGGAAGGCACAATTAATATTCCGCTGCGTAAAAAACTTTTAGGCAAAAATGAAAAAGTTCAGCCCGACTTTACCGAAGGAAAAGAAGCAATTACCGATTATAAATTATTGCGCAGTTTTTTTGATCATTCATTGCTCGAATTAAAGCCGTTAACTGGTCGCACGCATCAGTTGCGGGTTCATTGCAAAGAAATTGGACATGCGATTATTAATGATGTGAAATATGGCGGAAAAGAAGTTTTGCGCAAAGATATTTGCAAACGACTTTGCTTGCATGCTTATAAAATTGAGATTGATGATTATTTTGGCAAGAAGCTAAAAATTGAAACCGAGCAGCCAGAGTTTTGTTAGTCAATTAATAAATAAAAATATGAAATTTGAAAATGTTATCTGGAATGAAGATTGTTTAAACGGAGTTGATAAAATTCCAGATAATTCCATAGATTTGCTGCTCGCAGATCCTCCGTACTGCTTAGGGAAAGACTATGGCAACAACAGCGATAAAATGGATGCAGATGAATACTTAGAGTGGTCTTATAAGTGGATAGATGCCTTTATTCCAAAAATAAAAGATACCGGTTCTTTTTATATTTTTCTTTCATGGCAATTTTCTCCAGAAATTTTTTCTCATATCAAAAAGAAAATGGTGATGGTAAACGAAATTATATGGGATAGAAGAGTGCCAAGCATGGGCGGATCTGTAAGAAAATTCTCATCAGTTCACGATAATATTGGTTTTTTTACGAAATCTAAAAAAAATTATTATTTTGATTTAGATCCAATTAGAATTCCTTATGATGAAGAAACAAAAAAAGCTCGCACAAGATCTATTTTTGTCGGTAAAAAATGGCTTGAAGTAGGTTATAATCCAAAAGATATTTGGAGCGTTGCAAGAATACATGCACAAGACCCAGAAAGGCAAGATCACCCAACGCAAAAACCATTAGAAGTAATAAATAGAATTATCTTGTCGAGTAGTCCTAAAAATGGAATTGTGTGTGATCCGTTTATGGGAACGGGAACAACCGCTATTTCTGCTTTAGCAAACAATAGAAAATATTATGGTTTTGAGTTAAACAAAGATTATTACAATAACATCATACTTAGAATCAAAGAACATTCAAAAACAAAAGATTTATTTACTTAAAATTTATGAAAACTGAGATCGACCTAATTAATGAAGAATTGAGCATAGTAAAAAATATATGTTTAAATCTTTTAAATATTTTACCTAATTTCAACATTACCGATGAAAAAATACTGCCCTATGGTTTGAAACCCCATACTCGTTCAATTTCTTGGATTGTAGAGCAAGTTATAGTTCAACAAATGAAATACAATGCAAGCAAGTTGGGATTGAGCGATGTAAAATACGATATGCCAGATACTTGTTTGCATGATTGCGAGATACGCGTAAATGAAAATAGATATTTCGTAAATATTAAAACCCACAATATCAAAGGTAAAAAGAACAAAAATGATATTTCGGCAGTTGAAAAACTATACATTCAATATCAAGCAAACCCAAACTATAGATTAATATACGCTTGCTTTGGAATTGAATTTAACAATATAAATATCTCTTTTGATAAAAACCATCTGCATTGTTTTACACCTCAATTTATGCCGATTTATGTCAATCCGCGAAATGACAAGATACAAGCCACATATCACCACAATATAACTCATCGCACAAGAGAGGGATTCTTATCTGAATTAAAAAATAATTCAAAATCTATTATCTTGGGTTAACCTGTGTTAAGGATGTAATCGCCTGTAATGTAAAATTCACTAGCATTTTTCTAAAATTTTTTTTAAAAACCGCCCCGAAATACCAAACACCACATAATAAAAACCCGAAAACCCATGTTGAAAAAAAGTCACCGCTTTTTGGCATTTTGCTGTCTGCTATTTATTACTAATTCCGCAAAGGCTGTTACTCTAACTTCTGGTCAAACTGATTATACAACTCTGTCTGATATCACAACCAGCGCTAGTGGAATTATAAGTTCGCTGGCTGGAAGCAGCTCATCTTTAAATAAAATTAAAAATACTTTTACTATCACAACCGGAAATTTTGGAGCCACTTCCAGTGCTTACGGCATTAGATCAAGTGGCAATTATAACCAGATTACAAATTCTTTGGGCGCCACAATTTTAACCACGGGAAGTTCGGGGCGCGGCATTAGTGTTGGTAATTTTTCAATAGTTACAAATGCAGGAAATATAAGCACGCAAGGCACAACTTCTTATGGAATTTATTTGGGCGGCAATAGTAATTCTTCTAATAATTCTGGCGCAATTTCTACGACAAATACTACTTCTTACGGCATATATTCAAATGGCGATAACAACTCAGTTAGCAATTCGGGATCAATTACAACTTCGCAAACTTACGGAATTTATATAAGTGCCGGAAGCACCTCGAAAGCTAGTTCGACAAATTTCAGCACTGTAAATAATTCAGGTTCAATTAGCAGCCATTCGCACGGAATTTATGCTAAAGATAATTATGCTAAAATTACTAATTCAGGCACTATCGCTCCGCAAAGCGGCATAAGTATTTACGGAATAATTACAGAAGGTGCTAATTCAACAATCACCAATTCCGGCACAATAACTGCTACAAAATATGCAATTTATAATTCCGGCGCTAATTCAATAATTAATAATTCGGGTACTTTAAACGGCGGTATTCATTTAAACGGCGGCACTTTAAATATTTATGGCGGAAGCATAAATGGCGAGGTTTTAGGCGACTTAGGAAATATAAATATTGCCGCAGATTTTAACCAAAGTTCGGCATTTTCCAACCTAACAAGTTTAACCGTAACTTCTGGCGCCACTTTAAATTCAGAAAATGAAATTGAAGTTGGAACAATTTTTCTTGATGCAAATTCCGCTTTAACTTTAAGCGATGGATCTTCAGTAAACGCCGCAATTCAAGGTCTCTCTAATTCCAGCGGCACTTTAAATATTTCAGGAATTGATTTTGCGCCCACAAATTCATTGGGAATTTTAGAAAATTCTCTGGCTAATTTGAATATAAATTCCGGCGCTTCTTTGGCTTATGCTAACAATATTTACGTTGATAATATTTTAGTTGGCGGTGATTTTGATTTTTCAACAAAAGATAATTTAGAAATCTTTGGAAACCTTATCGGAAGCGGTTCTGGCGTGATTAATATCGGATCCAATAATCAAATAATCGGCGGCAATTTTTCTTTATTAAGTGGCGATATTTTATCTGTTGCGTTGAAAGAAAATGGTGTTGGAAATTTTACAGTTTTAGGTGCGGCAAATATTGATGAAAATTCCAATTTAGAAATCACCGCAATTGCCAATCAAGGATATATTGCAAATGGCACGCAGCTTACAATTGTAAGCGCTAAAAGCGGATCAATAAATGCAATTAATGATGAAAATATTTCAGTAAATGGTATAAATTCTAATGTTTATGGCTTGTTAAAATTCACCACGCAATCAAGCGCCAATAATTTGATTTTAAACATTGATCGACTTGCGGCATCAGTTGTTACCAGCAATAAAAATTCTCAAAATATTTATCAAAATCTTAATGAAATTGGCGCTGATTCTACGGGTAAATTATTGGCATTTCAGGAATATTTAGGAAGCAGTAATGAAATAACAAAATCACTAAATCAACTAGCTCCGCAATCAAGCAAGGCAATGATCTACAATAATATTAATATTGCGACAAATTCCATAAAAACTGCCGAAACTCGTCTGCGAAAGATTCATGGTAAAAGTGATTTAAAGAGTGGAATTTGGACTCAAGCTTTTGGTAATTCTGCAACTCAAAATGCGATAGAAGATGATGAGGGTTACAAAGTAAATACAATTGGATTAGTGGTTGGTTTAGATCGCGAACTTTCAATTTCATCCACAATTGGTGCCGCTTTAAGCTATGCGCGCTCAAATTTAAAATCGCTCGATTCAACAAAAAATAATGTAATCGATACTTACCAAATTAATTTTTACAGCGGTTATAATTTTAATAAATATTTTTTCGAAAGCCTTGCTGGCATTGCGTGGAATCAATATAATTCTAACCGCTCAATTGTGGCGGTTGATGCAAATGCAACTGCAAAATTTAATGGTCAAACTTATATCGCTAAAGCCAAAGCTGGGTTTGCACAAAAGTTAAAATATGGTTTTAATTTACAGCCAGAAATTTCGATGAGTTTTATTCGCACCAATATTCAAGCCTACAGCGAGAAAGGTGCGGATAGTTTAAATTTAAATGTAAAAAATATTTCTGCAGATTTTTTAGAAAGTCGGATTGGTGTAAATTTAGGTTTTGTAACTACAAGAATTGCAGAATTTCCGGAGTTAAAAAAAGTAGATTCACTTTTAAAAATTTCTTATGGCTATAGTTTTATAAATGATGCGCCGATTACAGTGAGTAGCTTCGATGGTCAAACAACAAGTTTTGCCACGCAAATTTCTCATGTTGATCGGGGCAGCTTAAAACTCGGCGCAGAAATTGAAGCGCGTCACGAAGAAGATATAATTTTTAGCTTGGAATATGGATTTGAAAAAAGGGCAACTTTTCAATCGCATTACATGGCGGCGAAGGTGAAGCAGATGTTTTAAAAACCAAACCCGTAATGCTTCAAAAACCTAACATCATTTTCAAAAAACATGCGCAAATCGGTGATGCCATATTTCAACATTGCGAGACGTTCGATGCCGATTCCAAAGGCAAATCCTTGATATTTCGTCGAGTCAATATTGCAGTTTTTCAAAACATTCGGATGAATCATTCCGCATCCCAAAATTTCCATAAATTTATCACCTTTGCCGATTTTGATGCGGCCATTTTCTAGCGAATAATTTATATCAACTTCTGCCGACGGTTCGGTAAAAGGAAAGAAACTTGGTCTAAAGCGCAATTCAACATTTTTCACTTCAAAAAACTTTTCTAAAAAATTTTCCAAAGTCCATTTTAAGTGACCCATATTTACATTTTCATCAACCACAAAGCCTTCAAATTGATGAAACATCGGCGTGTGAGTTTGATCAGAATCACGACGAAAAACTCGACCCAAAGCCGCCACTTTCAAAGGTGGTTGCGAGTTTAACATTTTTCTGATTTGCGTATTTGAAGTGTGCGTACGCAGTAAAAGTTCGGAATTTTCCAGATAAAAAGTATCCTGCATTTGGCGCGCCGGATGATCTTTTGGCATGTTCAAAGCCGTGAAATTATGAAAATCATCTTCAATTTCTGGACCTTGAGCAAAATCAAATCCTAGCTCGCCGAAAATTTCCTCAATTTCTTGCATCACTTTATTGATCGGGTGAATCAAGCCTTGATTTTGCTTGCGAAATGGCGCACTTAAATCAATTTTTTCACCCTGTAATTTATCATTTAATTCAGCATTTTCAAAATCATTTTTTGCGGCATCAATTTTTTTGATAACTTCATCGCGAACCTGATTAATTGACGCACCAAAAGCTTTTTTCTCTTCATCGGCAACGTTTTTTAACTGCAAAAAAAGTTCGGTAACAAAACCTTTTTTGCCTAAAAAATTAATACGGATTTCTTCTAATTGTTGCTTGTTTTCAATTTTTGAAATTTGCGAATTGAAATCGGATAAAAGTGTTTCTAAGCTAGTCATGATTTAAAAATCTAAAAATGAATTAATTTTCTCCAATCAAAACTTAACAACAATTCTATGTCAATAAATTGGTTTGGCGCCTTTACGCTGTTGAAAAAAGAAGTATGGCGTTTTTTGAAAGTTTATCACCAAACTTTATTTTCGCCGGTAGTAAATATTATTCTTTTTTTAGCGGTTTTTTCGCTTTCGGTGGGCAATCATATTGCCGAGATCGAAGGTGTTCCATTTACTACTTTCATGGCGGCAGGTCTCATCATGATGGCATCAATGCAAAATTCTTTTGCCAATTCTTCCTCCTCTTTTGTAATGGGAAAAGTAATGGGACATTTTATTGATTATTTAATTCCGCCACTCGGCGCTTTTGAATTACTTTTTGCTTTTACTCTTGGCGCAATTTTACGTGGAATTTGCGTTGGTATTGTAGCATTTTTAGCAATCCTGATTTTTGTACCACTGAGTTTTTATTCATTTTCTTACGCCTTTTTCTACCTTTTTTTCGCCTGCATGTTTCTTGGTTTGCTCGGTGTTTTATGTGGCGTGATATCAGAAACATTCGATAATATGTCGGCGATGACCAGCTATGTAATCACGCCTTTAACCTTTCTTTCTGGAACTTTTTATTCAACTAACGCTTTGCCAGAATTTTGGCGCAGTATTTCGCATTTCAATCCATTTTTCTACATGATCGATGGATTTCGTTTCGGTTTAACCGGACATCATGATGGAAATTTGTTGACAGGTATTATCTACATTATCACTATTAATCTGACTTTAGGAATTATTCTCTATTTCCTCATCAAAAAAGGTTATAAAATAAAAAGCTAACAGCGTCTAAAAGTTTTAAATTTTCACCAAAATTAAACCCAAAACACCATGATCGAAAAGCTTAATTGGCTGCGTCTTGCCCGCAGTGAAAATATCGGCAAATCAACTTTTTTTCGTCTAATCGAAATTTTTGGATCAGTTGAAAATGCTCTCGAGCAAGTTGCTGATTATGCCGCGGCAGGAGGTTTAAAGCGCAAAATCAAAGTTTGCACTCTAGAAGATGCTGAAAATGAGATGATAAATACCGAAAATTTTGGCGCTGAAATCCTGATTTTTTCTGAAGAAAAATATCCCAAATTATTGCAAAAAATTCCTGACCCATCACCGGTTTTAACTGTTCATGGTGATATTGAATTTTTTAACCGCGATACAATCGCTATTGTTGGTCCCAGAAATGCTTCATTTAATGCGATTACTTTTGCCAAAAAATTGGCTCTGGAATTAGGACAAAATTCTATCATTACAGTTTCGGGAATGGCTCGTGGCGTTGATTCTGCAGCTCATGAAGCTTCAATTTTAAGTGGCACAATTGCGGTGATCGCGGGCGGAATTAATCATATTTATCCCAAAGAAAATGAGCATCTTTATAGCAAAATTTTAAAGCAGGGTTTGTTGGTTTCGGAAAATGCTTTTGGAATGCCGCCAAAAGGCGGAAATTTTGTGCAGCGCAATCGCATAATTTCGGGGCTTTCGCTTGGTGTAATTGTAGTTGAAGCAGGATTGCGATCTGGAAGTTTAATTACCGCAAGATTTGCTCGCGAACAAGGTCGTGAAGTTTTTGCTATGCCGGGATCGCCTTTTGATTCGCGCTGTCATGGCACAAATCGCTTGATAAAAGATGGAGCTAAAATGATTGAAAATATTTCTGATATTTTGGATGAATTGCCAAAATTAAAATCACAATTGAGAGGTTCTAAAATATTGCGTGAGCCTGATTTAGAAGAATTTTTAGCTCCAACTGTAAAATTACCAAACGATGATGATGTAAAAAAAATACGTCAGGAAATTTTTTTAAGATTAAGTGTAGCACCAATTGCGATTGATGAAATTATTCAGCAAATGCAAGTCCCAATCAAGCTCTTAAACATTGCCTTGGTGCAGTTAGAATTGGCAGATAAAATTGTGATTAATTTTGGTAAAGTGGCGTTAAAAATATAAATTTAAGAAAGTGGAATCTGCCATTTTTGGCTTAGATATTTTTCAATATTTTGTCTTTCATAATTTTTTAAAGCGCGATCAAAAATTATTATTTCGCCAATATTGCCATCAAAAAAATTATTGCGAGTGCCCACTGATGAAGATGCAATATTAAGTGCAGATAAACGCTTGGTCAGACGATCGGCAGCTAAAACGCTTGTGGTTGAAGTGGCCGCTCCATTGAGATAGGAAGTGATAGTGCTATAACCGTCAACTACGGCAGCTATATAATTTTTATTGGCAATAACTGCGCCAGTTGCATTATCGTTACTAGCATTCGGAGTTTGATAAGCTACATTTGTAGATCGTTTCAAGCGGAAGCTGATCCCGCTACTCCATACACCATCGGTTCCGATAATTGTATGGCTATTAGAATCTTCATTGTTGTACGAAGCAAACACCACAAATATTGTTAATTCATTAGTATAGCCAGCATTTTGGGCTATATCCATATATTGCGAACTGCCGTTAAATTTAAGGCATGGAAGGTTGTTGATGCACTTACTTTTATAAGTCGGATGGTCGCTTGTGGTGGCTGAATTATTTACCGCATTATTTTTCACATTTGTTTGTTGATTTATATCATACCAATTGGTGATCTTAGAGCCATCTACTTCCTCCGCATCATCAAAACTAACTTCCGATGTTGCTTCCAGCCAAGTAACAAGATTTTTTATTGCACTAACCGGCGAACTTTGGGTCAGGCTTTGCGCGGTTTGCAGGCGATACATCGCAACCATGCGACTGCCTTGTATAACGATTCCAATCAAGAGGGAGAGAATTAATATGGCTATTGAAGTTTCAAATAAAGAATAAGCTTTTTTGGAATTCATTGTTTTGGAATTATATTTTAGAAAAGATGATTCTTTTTAAGTTGATCTAATTTTGTTTTACGGAGTAACAAAATGCAAAGCATGTTTGTTTTCATAATTTTTATTTTTTATTCTGGTTCTTTCTCAAATTTTTAAAAATTCTCATGTCCAAATTCGATAAATCAAAATTGCCATCGCGTTACGTTACCAATTCTCACGGTTGCGAAGGCAGAAAAACCATGCTTTATAACATCAAGACTGACCTTTATCCGCAAGGTTTAACAGATGAAGATTTATCATCACCATTTGTTGGCGTTGTAAGTGCTTGGAACGAAGCAGCGCCTTGCAATATTGCGCTGCAACGTCAGGCGCAACCAGCTAAAAAAGGCGTTAAAGATGCAGGCGGAACGCCGCGCGAATTCACAACAATTACAGTTACAGACGGCATTGCCAACGGTCATCAAGGCATGAAATCTTCATTAGTTTCGCGCGAAGTTATTGCCGATTCAATCGAAGTAACAGTGCGCGGACATTGCTACGACGCACTAGTGGGAATCGCTGGTTGCGATAAATCATTGCCGGGAATGATGATGGCAATGTGTCGTTTAAATGTGCCATCAGTTTTTATGTATGGCGGCTCAATTTTGCCTGGTAGGTTTAAAGGAAAAGACGTGACAATTGTTGATGTGTTTGAAGCAGTCGGACAAAGAGATGCCGGAAAAATGTCGGAAGAAGATTTAAAAATTTTAACCAAAGCCGCTTGCCCAAGCGCTGGAGCATGTGGCGGTCAATTTACTGCCAACACCATGGCATGCGTAAGTGAAGCAATTGGTTTGGCGCTTCCCGGTTCTTCAGGCGCTCCCGCTCCTTATGAATCGCGTGATGAATATGCTTACCAGTCAGGAAAAGCGGTGATGAATTTGATCGCCAAAAACATCAAACCTCGCGATATTGTAACTCGCAAATCTTTAGAAAATGCCGCAGCAATTGTTGCGGCAACTGGTGGTTCAACCAACGCCGTTCTTCATTTGCCAGCAATGGCTAATGAATGTGGAATTGATTTTGATATTTTTGAAATCGAGAAAATTTTCAAAAAAACTCCCTACATTGCCGATATGAAACCGGGTGGAAAATATGTTGCCAAAGATTTATTTGAAGTTGGCGGCGTGCAAATGATTTTAAAAGTTCTGCTTGATGCGGGCTACATTCACGGTGATTGCTTGACTGTAACCGGAAAAACTATGGCGGAAAATTTGGCTGATATAAAATTTAACGAAGATCAAGATGTTGTATATCGTCCAGAAAAACCACTTTCAAAAAGTGGCGGTGTGGTGGTTTTGCGCGGTAATTTAGCTGAAGATGGAGCGGTTGTAAAAGTTGCCGGAATGCAAAATGATGCTTTGATTTTCACGGGAAGCGCTTTGTGTTTTGATTCGGAAGAAGAATGTTTTAGTGCTGTTGAACAAAAAAAATATCAAGCCGGCGATGTTTTGATTATTCGCTATGAAGGTCCGCGTGGTGGACCCGGAATGCGTGAAATGTTGGCAACAACTGCGGCAATTTACGGACAAGGAATGGGCGGCAAAGTTGCTTTAATTACTGATGGCAGATTTTCTGGTGGAACTCGAGGATTTTGTATTGGTCATGTAAGTCCGGAAGCGGCGGTTGGCGGCATGATTGCGCTTTTAAAAGATGGCGATCAAATTACGATTGATGCGATTAAAGGCACAATTGATGTTGCTTTAAGCGATGCAGAAATCGCGGCGCGCAAAGTCACATGGAAGCCAAGAGAAAATGATTACCAAAGTGGTGCGCTATGGAAATATGCGCAAACTGTTGGAAATGCCAGACTTGGCGCAGTGACTCATCCGGGTGCAAAAAAAGAAAAAATTTCTTACGATAAAATTTGATCAGAACAAATTAAAAAACTCCGCCGCTGGACTGGTTTTGTAACCCAGTCCACATTTTCAGTTCATTAATTTACATGAACATGGACGCGATTACAAATCCTGTTCTGCTCATAAATATGGGCTAAAAAACAACTACAAACATCAAAATGACCCAACAAAAAACTTCTATCCTCGGTCTCAACTGGCAACAAAAAAACTTTGATGAACGCCACGCCAGAACTATTTATCAGCGTTTTCAGCTTTCCGAAGTTTTAAGTAATTTACTTTCTAGTCGCGAAATTTCTTTAGATGAAATTGAAAATTTTTTAGAACCAAAAATCAAAACGGCGCTGCCAAATCCTTTCGAATTAGGTGATATGGAAAAAGCCGTTGCTCACGTGATTGAAGCGGTTAAAAAAAATAAAAAAATCACCATTTTTGCTGATTATGATGTTGATGGCGCAACTTCAGCTGCAACGCTCAAACGCTTTTTTCGTGAAGTTGGAATTGATGTCGGAATTTATATTCCTGACCGCGTTTTGGAAGGTTATGGTCCAAATTCGCAAGCGCTTTTAAACCTCAAAAAAAATGGTACCGACCTTGTAATTACAGTTGATTGCGGAACCGTTGCTTTCAAGCCTTTAGAAGATGCAGCGGCGGTTGGTTTAGAAATAATAGTAATTGATCATCACTTGGGAGTGCTTGAAAAACCTGATGCCATCGCGGTTATCAACCCTAATCTTTTGAATGAAGTTTTTCCTCATAAAAATCTTTGTGCTGCCGGAGTTTCATTTTTATTTGCGGTTGCGATTAATAAAAAACTTCGCGAAGAAAATTATTATGTCCAAAGAAAAGAGCCAAATTTATTAAATCTTTTAGATTTAGTCGCGCTTGGAACTGTGTGCGATGTAATGTCATTAACCGGCTTAAATCGTGCTTTCGTGAGCGCTGGTTTAAAAATTTTAAAGCAGAGAAAAAATCTAGGCTTGCGCGAAATTTGTGATTTGGCGGGACTTGATGAAGAGCCAAGCGCTTATCATTTGGGATTTATAATTGGCCCGCGAATCAATGCTGGAGGTCGTGTAGGAAAATCAGATTTAGGAGCCAGAATTTTATCAAGTGAAAATGAAGGTGAAGTAAAAGAAATCGGAGCGCAGTTGGAAGTTTTAAATAAACAAAGAAAAGAAATTGAAGTGCAGGTTTTAGAAGAGGCAGTGAAAGCTTTGGAATCAGGTGCTGGCGGTTTTAAAACTACCGATCCGGTGATTTTCGCTGTTTCAAAATATTGGCATCAAGGCGTGATCGGAATTGTGGCATCGCGCTTAAAAGATTTATATAACAAGCCTGTCGCAGTAATCGCAATTGATGATGAAGGCAAGAAAGGCAAGGCTTCATGTCGCTCAATTTCTGGAATTGATTTTGGAAGCGAAATTCTAAAAGCGCGTTTGGAAGGCTTGTTGCTTGAAGGCGGAGGACATGCGATGGCAGGTGGATTTTCAGTTTTGCCGGAAAAAATTTCCGCGCTTCATAATTTTTTTAACCAGAATCTAGGTGAAAAAATCATGGAACTTTCAGCTCATAAAAAAATGGAATTTGATATTGCTTTAGATTTGCCGCAAGTAAATATCGAATTATTGAAAGAGCTCGCAAAGCTTGAGCCGTTTGGTGTTGGCAATGCGAGACCGAAATTCATTTTGCGCGATGTACAAAAAGTAAAAGCCAATATAATTGGCAAAACTGGTGAACATATTAGTGGAATTTTTTGCACAAAATCGGCAGTAGGTTTTAGTGGACAAATTCAAGCTGTGGCTTTTCGAAGCGTTAACACTGCGCTTGGAGAAATTTTGCTTGATCCAAAATTTACCAAGCCTTTAAACTTGGTTGGAACCTTGAATATCAACACTTGGATGGGTGTTGAAAAAGTTCAAATGTTGATTGAAGATGTGTTAATTTAAGACGGGTTTTTACAAAATTTTGATTTGCGACAGCGCCATAAAAAACCGATTATTTTAAAAATATCTGTTTTTATTTTTGCTAGTTTCTAATTTGCCGAATCTTTAATAACTCAAGTGTATCGTCTTAACCTGACAAAATTCTTCAATTCCCAAATGCGATCCTTCGCGGCCATATCCGGAATGTTTAATTCCGCCAAATGGCGCAACTTCGGTGGCAAATGAAGAGTTATTAACTGCTACCATTCCAAATTTTAAAGCACTAGAAACGCGCCAGATTTTTCCGTTATCATTGGTGTAAAGATATGAACCAAGTCCGTAAATTGTGCTGTTGGAAAGCTCGATTACCTCTGCTTCAGTTTTGAATTTATAAAATGCCGCAACTGGTCCAAAAATTTCTTCTTTGGCTAAATCCATTTCATGAGTTGTGTTACTTAAAACTGTAACTGGATAAAAAGTTCCCTTCATTTTTTTGCCCCCAATTTCGCATTTTGCGCCAAGTTTTATGGCGTTGGCGACTAGGCGTTCAACCTTATCCAGAGCTGCTTTTGAAATAAGCGGTCCAAGTTTTGATGATTTGTCAAAACCGTCGCCAACTTTTAATTTTTTTGCTTCGATTAAAAATTTATCGAGGAATTTTTTATAAATTTTTTCTTCAACTAAAATGCGGTTGACGCAAGTGCAAGCTTGTCCAGCATTTCTGAATTTGCCGTGAATTAAACCTGCAACAGCTTTATCCAAATTGGCATCGGCAAAAACTATGAAAGGCGCGTTGCCGCCAAGTTCAAGTGACATGTGTTTTAAATCTTCGGCACTTTGCTTGCTGATTAATTTTCCAATTTTTGTTGAACCAGTAAAGCTTAATTTACGAATTTTTTTATTTTCACAAAATTCTGCGCCAATAATTTGCGCATCTCCTGTAAGTACATTGAAAATACCGTCGGGAATTCCCGCTTCACGCGCTAAAACTGCCAAAGCTAGTGCTGAAAAAGGTGTTAATTCTGAAGGTTTTAAAATGACGGCGCAGCCCGCAGCCAAAGCAGCTGCAGCTTTTCTGGTTATCATGGCGCTAGGAAAATTCCAAGGTGTAATTGCTGCGACAATTCCGATTGGTTCTAAAGTTGTAATAATTTTTTGATCAGATTTTGGTGCTAAAATTACATCGCCTAAAACCCGTTTTGCTTCTTCTGCAAACCATTCAACAAATGATGCTCCGTAAATGATTTCACCGCGCGCTTCTTCGAGTGGTTTTCCTTGTTCTGTAGTTAAAATAACCGCCAAATCATCCTGATTTTTTATGATTAAATCATACCAATCGCGCAGGATTTTGCTGCGTTCTTTTCCAGTTAATTTTGCCCATTGTGGCATCGCTTTTTCTGCAGCATCAACTGCTTTTTTAACATCAGTTTCATCAAGGCTTGGAACCTTGCCAATCAAGGTTTGATTCGACGGATTAAAAACCATTATTTTTTCTTTTTTATCAACCCATTTTCCGTTGATAAAACATTTTTCGGTGAAGAGGTTTTTATTTTTTAGTTTCATAGTTTTTTTGGGGTTGCGGTTAATATTTATTTTGTACATACATTTTTGTTTGCATGGACCCCGTCGTTCGACGGGGTGACAAATTTGAACGGGGTGATAAATTTCGACGGGGTGACAAATGACAGTAACAAATTTCAACGGGTAATAAATTTAGAGATTGGAGCACGCAAAACCAAAAAACTTGTCACCATAACCATAAAACTTGTCACCATAACCATAAAACTTGTCACCCCGTCTTCACGACGGGGTCCATTCGGGTTTGACGTAGCAGTATCAACTAAAATTTTTGTGTTCAAGCTCGCAAAACTTCTCAATAGCACATTCCCCACATTTAGGTTTTCGCGCCTGACAAATATAGCGCCCATGTAAAATCATCCAATGATGCGCGTGATTTTGCCATTTTTTGGGAATTGCTTTTAATAAAGCGATTTCAGACTTTTCTGGCGTTATTTCATTTATAAATCCAATGCGGTTTCCCACTCGAAAAACATGCGTATCAACTGCAATTGTAGGATGCCCAAAAGCACAATTCAAAACCACGTTTGCCGTTTTTTGTCCAACGCCGGGAAGTGATTTTAGGGCTTCAAAATTTTCTGGAACTTCTGAGTTAAACTTATCCTTCAAAATCTGCGAAAGCTTGATAATATTGGCAGCTTTGCCATTATAAAGCCCGATTATATTGATATATTTTTTCAATTTTTTCTCACCCAATTTCAGCATTTTTTCTGGCGTATCGGCAATTATAAAAAGTGCTTTAGTTGCTTTATTCACGCCAATATCAGTGCTTTGCGCTGATAAAACTACAGCAACCAAAAGCGTGTAATGATTAGTAAAAATCAATTCAGTTTTAGGATGAGGATTGGCTTTTTGCCAAATTTCAAAGATTTTATCGATTTTCTTTTTATCCATTTTTTGGAATTTTAGTTTTACAAATAAATTCATTACTTTTACGTTGCGCCAAATCAAGCGCCTCTTATGGCTGCATCATCTATTCCAAAATAAAATTTCCAATGAATTTTCAGGATTTAAAAAAACAAAGCAAAGTTCACTTTATTGGACTTGGCGGTATTGGCATGAGCGCTCTTGCCTTTGTTTTGCGCGAATTAAATATTCCTGTTCAAGGTTCAGATTTATCAGAAAATTATCTTACCCCAAAATTACGCGATAAAGGTGCCAAATATTTTGTTGGTCATAAAAAAGAAAATATTTCTGACGATGTTTCTTTGATTGTACAGACTTCAATCATCAAAAGTGAAAATCCAGAAATTTTGGTAGCACAAGAAAGAAGCATTCCCGTGATTACGCGCGCCCAGCTTTTGGGACTGATCATGAAAGAATATAAAGGCATTACAATCGCGGGAACCCACGGAAAAACCAGCACAACAGGCATGGTTTCTTTAATGTTGGAAATTGGTGGCTTTGATCCAACAGTTATTAATGGCGGAGTAATTCATTATTTTGGCAGCAATTCTAAAATTGGAAAAGGTGAATATTTAGTTGCAGAATCTGATGAATCTGATGCCAGTTTTGTTGAGCTTCCAAGCTTTATTGGCGCAGTTACAAACATTGAGCCAGAACATCTTGAATTTAGCGGTTATGCCGGAAGTTTTGAGAAGCAAAAAGATTGTTTCGAAAAATATATAAAACAAATTCCTAACGAGGGAATTTGTGTACTTTGTATTGACAGCCCAGAAGTTGAAAAAATTTACGAAAAATTAAAATCAGAAAAGAAAAATTTGGTTACTTATTCAATTGCCAAAAAAGCTGATTTGATGGCAAAAAATATCAAGATGGATGTAAGTGGAATTAAGTTTGATGTTGAGTTTAAATCGGGCCGCGAAATCAAAGATATCCAAATGCCAATTTATGGTGAACACAATGTCAGCAATGCTTTGGTGGCAGTTGCAATTGGTGATTTTTTGGGAACCGAAGAAGAAAAAATGAAAGAAGCGTTGCACAGATTTAACGGCGTTAAACGTCGCTTCACCAAAGTTGGCGAATATGAAGGTGTGGCAATAATTGATGATTATGGTCATCACCCAACCGAAATTGCAGCAACTCTTAAAGCGGCGCTTTCATTGGCTGGAAAGCATAAAATTATCTGCGTTTTTCAACCTCATAAATATTCGCGCGTTCATGATTTGTTTAATGAATTTTGCGCCGCATTTTCTGATGCCAATTGCGTAATTGTTGCTGATGTTTATTCAGCAGGGCAGCAGCCAATTATAGGCGCAACTCAAGATGATCTAGTTGCGGGAATTTCTAAAGCTGGTCATAAAAATGTGATAAAATTAACTTCAGAAAAAGATTTGGCAAAAATTGTTAAGCCACAAATTTCTTCCGGCGACATCGTGTTTTGTACAGGCGCCGGAACAGTAACCTATTGGGCCGCAGCTTTAGCGGATCAATTAAAAACAGCATAAACCTGATGGAAAAAATCACGAATCAAATTGAAATCAGAAGGCTGGATAATCTGGAAGAAATGCTATTGACCTATCCGATCATAAAGCAGCGTTATCTGGAAATGAGTTTTGAAGATTTTCGCTCTAAGATTTCTAAAATGATTGCGATGAATGATTTTAAAATGGTTGGCGCTTTTTTAGAAAATGAAATTGTCGGCGTTGCAGGATATTGGATGCTGCTAATGCTTTATTGCGGGCATTATATTCAGGTTTCAAGCTTTATTGTTGATGAAGAAAAAAGAGGTTTTGGTATTGGTGGAAAAATCTTGAGCGAAATCGAAAAAATTGGTCGCGCGGCTAAATGCGAAAAAATCGCCCTAGATTCATATACTGAAAATAAAAAATCCCATCCACTTTATTTCCGCGAAGGATTCCATATTCGCGGGTTTCATTTTATGAAGGATATTAATTAAGAAAGTGAAGACTAGAAGTTTCGAACAAAGGCTTGCAGATGCATTTTTTTCCTCTACCAATGTAGAGGATGTGGGCGATATAAATGAACTAGATAAAAGCGGCGATACAAGGCTGATCAGAGCTTGTCGGAATTTTGGTTATTATGATGAAGTAATAAGTCATTTACCAATTGTGCAATCACAGCATTTAAAATATGTAAAACAGCTTCTAGAAAAAGGTGCAAATCCAACTATTAAAAATCTTCAAGGACGCAACGCGTTGATGGAGTTATTTGATAAATTTGGAGTTGGTTTGATTTACGATTGTGCACGTAAGAAATTGGATAAAGCAAAACTAGATAGGCTTATTCCTGGCGAGAGAATGCGAACATATTCCATCGAAGGAAAGCGAGTAACTTTTAGAGAAGAAGATGCAAAAGAGATTGTGGGTGATTCTGTTTCTGTTTGGACAAGGTTTGATGAGAAGCGAGAAAAAGAATTTATGGATGAGGCGAAACAATCTCTGCGCCAGCAAAAAAGAAGTAATGCAAGTATGGTGATCGCGGAACTAATAAAGGCAGGAGTTGACATTGATGAATTGGATAAAGAAGGAAAGTCGGCATTAGTTATTGCGCATGAAAGAAGAGATGATGTGATGGTTGATGCCCTATTGGATGCTGGTGCTAATGAGTTTGAGTTAAAGATTTTAAATCCGAAATATAAATATTTAACTGATCAGACAGATCCCAAAAATATTTATTGTGAGAGCGAGTGGTCTGACTTTGTGAATGCTATTTTTGAAGCTGTTGGGAACAAAGATTCGAATAAATATCCTTGGGCGCGTTCAAACTCGGTTGACAATTCAGTTTTATTTTTTGTTTCAACAGATGAAGAGTTGAGGCCTTATTTTACGGATCATAATCGTAATTTTATAAGCTCTATTGAGAAGGGCTACCTTGTGGAGCAGCTGAATTTTCAATCAAGGCGAATGGGTTTTAAGAAAGTAGGCGAAAAAGATTTTTTGGAGATAAAGCCTGGTGGGTTAGGTGATGTAATTGAATATAAATTCAACATTTCTGCAGAAAATCTTGATTCAATTTTGCAATTAAACCCTAGATATTCGGGCTATAGAAATTCAGGTCCAAATCGAGGTGGCATTTTGAAACTGGTAAAAGATTTTTCTTTAAAACCCGATTCAATTATGTTGTGGCCTTTGCATTCTTTAGATGAAGAAGGAAGAGTTTTTCATGTAATGGCAGCTGGATGTCAAACCATGGAATTGCCAACTGTGCAATTGATGAGACTATTGCCAAATTATGAGAGCGAAATTTTACCTCGTCACAAAGAGATCGGCTCTGGTTTTCACTGGATTCCAAAAGAGGTAGAGAGAGGGTTGCTTGTCGATGTATCTAGCCTTCCCGAGATTTTAAAGAAAATTTTTCTAGATAATGGTGTCAAAGTTACGGAACGTAATTCTCCGAATTTTAATGAATATCCAGAACTATTGCAAATTGAAGATAGTGCTAAAATGCTTGGAGTTGAAATTGTTTCGATGGATAAGAATGCGCGAGATTTTTATGCGCTTTATGGTAATATTGCAAAAGAAGAATTGAGCCACTGTGCTTCTCTGGAAGTGAAAGTTATGACCTTTTTTGAAGCAATTAAAGCTTATTTAAGCGAGCTAGAACCCAGAGAAAGCATCAGTGCAGAAAGTATAGATAATGCCATGCAAAATATTAACAGCATGATCGAGAAAGAAAGAGAAAGGCGCCCAAGTACTTTAGTTGAGTCTCCAGAAGTTGTTTCGCCAAATTTCAAAAAAGGGAGTAGTTGCGTTATTTTGTAGAATCTAAACTAAAAACAATGCCTCAAATCAAAATTGCTAGCTTCAATGTAAACTCTGTAAAAGCGCGTCTACCAAGGCTTTTGGAGTGGTTAAAAACATCTAATCCTGATGTAGTTTTATTGCAGGAATTAAAATGCGTTGAAACAGAATTTCCTTTTGAAGCCATATTTGATGCGGGTTATAACGCTGCAGTTGTGGGTCAGAAAAGTTATAATGGCGTGGCAATTCTTTCAAAATTTAAAATTGAAGATGTAGTTAAAGCCTTGCCAGTGTTGGACGAAGAAGTTGATGAGCAAGCGCGTTATATTGAAGGTGTAATTTCGGTTGGAAATTCAGCAATTCGTATTGCCTCAATTTACGTGCCTAATGGTGGTGGCGATTTATTGCAAAATGAAACACGGGAAAATAGTCAAAAATTTATTTACAAAATGAAATTTTTTGAGCGCTTGAAGTCACATTTTTCTAAGCTTCTTGAGCTTGATGAAATGCAGATTTTTGGCGGTGATTATAATGTAGCGGTGGAAGAAATTGATGTTTTTGATCCTGTGAGTTTAAGCGGAACAGTTTGTTTTCATCCTGAAGAGCGCAAGAAATTTCGCTCGATTTTAAATCTAGGAATTGTTGATTCCCATCGCGCTCAAAATCCGCGCAGTCAAGCTTTTTCTTGGTGGGATTATCGCGGCGGTTCGTGGCAACATAACAAAGGAATGCGGATTGATTATCTTTTAACTTCGCCACAAGCAACCGATAAAATTGTTGCAACTGCTATTGAAGATCGTGGCGTGAGAGATCAGGAAAAAGCTTCAGATCATTGTCCTGTTTGTGTTACGATAGAAGTTGTTTAAGAGCGCTGCTTTGTCCGATTAACAAACTAGAAAATTTTGATTTGCGACAGACTCATAATGTCTCGATGACATCGATTTTTACTTAAATAGATTAAAAATCTTAACCGAACAGCGGCGGTTTAAGAATTCATATCTTGCAGGGCGCGAACTTCAAATTTACAGTCTTGGTCTTTATAGGCTTGAAGCGCGTCAATTAAGGCTCTAGCACCAGAAATTGTAGTTGAATAATTTACGCCACGCATCAAAGAAGTTCGGCGAATTGAGAAGCTGTCTTTAGTTGCTTGTGCGCCTTCAGTTGTGTTGATAACTAAGGCAATTTCTTTGCGATCAATCATGTCAACTACATGCGGTTTATCTTCGGTAATTTTATTTACGATCGTAACTGTAATGTCGTTTTCAGCTAGGAATTTCGCGGTTCCGCGAGTTGCAACAATTTTAAAACCAACATTAATTAATTTTCTGGCAAGCTCGGGTAAATATTTTTTATCCGAATCTTTCACTGATAAAAACACCAAACCTTCAGTTAAAAGTTTCACGCCCGCAGCCATTTGCGCCTTAGCGAAAGCCAGTGGGAAAGTTTTATCAATTCCCATAACTTCGCCAGTTGATTTCATTTCTGGGCCCAAAATTGTGTCGGTGTTGGAAAAGCGTGCGAAAGGGAAAACCACTTCTTTTACTGAAAAATAATCGAGCTTTTTTTCTTTTAAATTAAACTCGGAAAGTTTTTTCCCGATCATAATTAATGACGCATATTTTGCGATTGGCGTGTTAGTTGCTTTAGCCACAAAAGGCACGGTGCGTGAGGCGCGCGGGTTAACTTCCAAAACAAAAAGTTTTTCATTTTGAATGGCATATTGCACATTCATCAAGCCTTTCACATTTAGAGCCAAAGCCATTTTCACAGTTGCGGCTTTTACCTCATCAATCATTTTTTGTGAAAGTGAATATGGTGGAATTGAACAGGCAGAGTCGCCCGAGTGAATTCCAGCTTCTTCAATATGTTGCATAATTCCGGCAACAAAAACTTCCTCGCCATCGCATAAAGCGTCAACGTCAACTTCAATTGCATCGGTTAAAAACTTATCGAGAAGAAGCGGGCCAGATTCAAAAACATCGGAATATTCAGTTAAATATTTCATCAAATAAGCTTCATCATAAACAATCGCCATGCCGCGTCCACCAAGAACGTAAGACGGGCGAACAACAACCGGAAAACCAACTTCATTAACTTGATCAATTACTTGTTGCGCAGAATAAGCGATGTAATTTTGTGGTTGGTTTAATTGCAGTTTTTGTAAAAGTTTTTTAAAACGATCGCGATCTTCGGCTAAATCAATCATGTCAGGAGAAGTGCCGATGATTGGAATATTCTCATCTTGCAAAAACTTCGCCAAGCTTAGAGGTGTTTGTCCTCCAAACTGCACATTAACCCCAAGCAATTCGCCATTGCTCATTTCTTTTTTGATTAGTTCAATTGTATCTTCAGCGGTGAGAGGTTCAAAATAAAGGCGATCTGAAGTGTCATAATCTGTTGACACTGTTTCGGGATTGCAATTTACCATAATCGCCTCAATACCAACTGCCTTAAAAGCAAAAGCGGCGTGAACGCAGGTATAATCAAATTCAATTCCTTGTCCAATGCGATTTGGACCTGATCCAAGAATAATAACTTTTTTTCTATTGGTCGGATTTGATTCGCAGGAAGATAGGTTGGCGTTAGACATTTTTGCTGATTTTTGGAAATTTAAAAAATGAAATTATGATTAATTTTGTTACAATAAAATAAAAAAATTTATTTTCTATCCATTACTCCAAAAAAAATTTGAAAAGTAAAATTTATAAATAATTTTAACTTTTTCACAAATATTTTTTTCTAATAACTCATGAAAACCAAAATCTCCGCCTTCACCCTAATCGAACTCTCCGCCGTTATC
>CAMAXU010000023.1 GCA_945862455.1 Rickettsia typhi
AAGCCGTTGGCGGTCATTACTCCGGCGATTAAAATTCCTATGATTGCGATAACGGCGGAGAGTTCGATTAGGGTGAAGGCGTGCGGTTTTAGATAAGTTTTTTTCATAGTTTGTATAAAATTTTAACTCTTTATTAAATTTCAAAAAAAGCTACCTAACAATCAGTAAGTCAATTTCATCAGTCAATTTAGTTTAGCTAAAAAATTTAAAATTAATTTCCATGTCTCGAAATCACTTTTAGATTTTTTGCTTCCATTCTTCAATTTCATGCAATGCGCGCTTTGAATAAGCGGTTTTGCGATCAACTTTTTTGGTTTTTTCAAGCAAGGGTTCGAACAATCCGAAGTTTACATTCATCGGTTGAAAATCACTTTTGCTTTCATGTCCGATTGTTATGTGATTTAACAATGCGCCAATTGCGGTTTGATTTGTTGGCTTGGAAATATTTTTGCCAAAAATTTCGGCACTTAAAAATATCCCAGATAAAAGCCCCATCGCCGCTGATTCAACATATCCTTCAACTCCAGTAACTTGTCCGGCAAACATGATATTTGGCGATTTTTTAAAATGTAAATATTCATCCAAAAGTTTCGGCGAGTTTAAAAAAGTATTGCGGTGAATGCCGCCAAAGCGCGCAAATTCTGCATTTTCAAGGCCAGGAATTTTTTTGAAAATTCTTTGCTGGTCGCCATATTTCATTTTAGTTTGAAAACCGACGATGTTGTAAAGTGTGCCAATTTTATTATCTTGACGCAATTGAATCACCGCGTGCGGCTTTCCGGGACGATTTTTGAAGAATTTTTCATCTGCATTTTCTGATGGCAAAATATGTGGATTGGTTAATCCCACTGGCTTCATCGGCCCAAAACGCAAAGTTTCAGCGCCGCGCTGGGCCATAACTTCAATTGGTAAGCAGCCATCAAAATAAGGCGTGTCTTTTTCCCATTCTTTGAAATCAGTTTTTTCTGCGGTTAAAAGATCGTTTACAAATTCTTCATATTGATCTTTTGAAAGCGGACAATTTACGTAATCAGCGCCATTTCCCTTATCATAACGCGATTGAAACCAAGCTTTGGTGAAATCAATTGAGTCTTTATAAACAATCGGCGCGATAGCATCAAAAAAAGCCAAATGTTCGCAGCCACTATTTTTTAAAATTGATTGGCTTAATGCATCTGAAGTTAACGGGCCAGTTGCAATAATCCACTTCTCCTCGGATTTCTCATGGGATTTCTCATGGGATTTTTCATCAGAATTTATCGGAAGTTCAGAAATTTCTCGACGCGAAATTTTAACTTTATTGGTTGCTAAAAGTTCACTTTCAATAAATTGTGAAAAACCTTCGCGATCCACTGCCAGAGCAGATCCTGCCGGAATTTTATTAACATCGGCAGAACGCATAATCAGCGAATTTAATAACCGCATTTCTTGATGCAGCAATCCAATCGCTGTAGTTACATCGTCACTACGAAGTGAATTTGAACAAACTAACTCGGCAAAATCTTTGGTGCGATGAGCAAAAGTTTTACGCTTTTCATCGCGCATCTCAAAAATCTCAACTTCAATTCCCCGTGAAGCCAATTGCCACGCTGCTTCCGAGCCTGCTAATCCGGCACCGATTATATTTACTTTTTTCATTTTTTTAATTTTTTAAGACATAAAAAAACCGGCGACTTTGTTTTTTAAAGTCGTCGGTTTTTTTGGGTTAAAAAAATTTTTGGTTAATTTCCTTTAACAACCGTACAGCCTTCTTGAAAGAAAGGAAGATATAGCGTAAAACCTTTATAGCTACGATCAACATAGGCTACATTTTTGATATCTCCTTCTTTTTTTGCGGCTTCTATTGAAGAATCTCCGAAAGCCGCAAGTCCTAATATGTTGGTTACGCAAGCAGTTCCTCTTTTTGTAACAGCAACTGAATTGTCAACTCTACTAATAGGATCACGATCTTTCCAAGATGTATAAAGACCAGAATAAACACCATTTGATGTCTGCGTACAAGAAGATAGTGCTAAAGTAAAAGCGACAAGAATTATTAGTTTTTTCATTTTGTAGTTTTGAGAAATTATAAGGGGTGATAAGAAGATAAATTCAAAGTCGGGGGGCAATAAAAAGTGGCTGGATAATAAATCAAGAATTTAGATTTATTTTTTAGAAAATTTTTTGGTGATTATCTCTTCAGATACAATAGATATCACCCTGAGCTTGTCGAAGGGTGATTCTAGCCCGAGACTCAAATCACCCTTCGACAAGCTCAGGGTGACATCGAATTTTTTTGTGAAGAAAGGTATAATCAGCGATTTTTAAATTTTAGAAATATAAATTTTTAGAGTTTGTATGGACCCCGTCGTGAAGACGGGGTGACAATTGTGGAGTTAGTTGGGCAAACTAAAATTTTTTTGTCACCCCGTCTTCACGACGGGGTCCATGCGTGATTTAAGTTCATTTGCTTTAAAAAAGATCTAAATCAAATCAAACAAACTCTTAATCGAAGTTGGCACGAAAGATGAAACTTTATTGGTTTCGAAAGTTGCTTCAGTGTCACCTTTTTGTCGGTTTTTGTAAAAGAAATTTAAATTTTATAAGAACTAATTTCCTTTAACAATTGTACATATTTTTCTGTAAAAAGGACCCGTGATATGATCTTCTTTTTCCACGCTCACTATTTCAGTAATATCGCCATTTTTCTTAGCCGCTTCTATAGTCATATCAACATTAGTGTAAAAAATGCTAAACAATGAATATTCTCCACAAGATTTACCTTCTTTGGTAGCCTTAGACTTAAGTGGTAATTTTTCATATTGAAAATTAACAAAATCAGTTTCTCTCATTGTGTGACATGATGATAAAAATAATAAAGAAGCTAAAGTTAGCATTAGTTTAATTTTCATTTTTTTGATTTTTTAGTTTTTAGAAATTTGTAAGTGGTAACAAAAATGTTAGTTCAAAGTCGGGGCGGCAATAAAAAGTGGTTGGTTAATAAATCAAGAAATTAGATTTATTTCTTAGAAAATTTTTTGGTGATTATCTTTTCAGACACAAGCTCAAGGGTGACATCGGGGTTTTTTGTGAATCAAGGTATAATCTTTTTAAATTTTAGAGTTCGTATGGACCCCGTCGTGAAGACGGGGTGACAATTGTGGAGTTAGTTGGGCAAACTAAAATTTTTTTGTCACCCGTCTTCACGACGGGGTCCATGCGGGATTTAAGTTCATTTGCTTTAAAAAAATCTAAATCAAATCAAACAAACTCTTAATCGAAGTTGGCACGAAAGATGAAACTTTATTGGTTTCGAAAGTTGCTTCAGCGTCACCTTTTTTGCGAATATATTCGTAGCGGATTCCGAATAATCCTCCGCCCTCGCCGCCCGTCAGCAATCCGCTGATCACGTTGCCGATAATTGGAATTTTGCCAATTCCAAAAAGATTGTTAATGATAAAACCCGGAACAATCATGCCTCGGACGTCATAAATATTATTTTTTAAATCAACTTTTCCTTTCGCGGTAATGCCAATTTTATAATTATTGGCGATCAATGATTTAATATTTAAAATGTTGTCAACATAGCTAAAATCAATCTTCACCGAATCAAAAATTGTTTTATCATTTGAAAAAATACGGTCTTTGATTGTCGAAAAAAGTGTGTTGGTGGCTAATTTTTTTACCGCCTGATTTTCATAAATCGTGATATTATCACTAATAGTAATTTCGCCGGTCAAAACTTGTTTATTATTTGCGACATGCCCATGAGCCTTTATTTTAGCATCTCCACCAGAAATTGTATCAGAAATTCCAAAGGCTTCGGCAAAATATCCAACATCAAAAATATTGCCTTCAATTTGCAAATCTGGATCATCTTCCGATTTTTTCTCGGCTTTTAAACTCAAAAGCTGGCTTTTTGCGTAATCTCCTTTCGCCAAACCGCGGATGAAAATTCCTTTTTCTATGTTGAGCGCGAGATAAAAATTCTTAATCATTTTATTATGCAACAGCGCTAGATTGTCGGTGGCAATTTGCAGCTGTAAGTTATCGAACTTTTTATCTTGTGCTGCGCTTTGTGAAAATTTTTGTTTTTCGGCAAGAAGAGCTGATAAATTAAATTGTTTTCCGCGCAGAAAAAGTTTTTGCGTTGAGGTTTTTTTATCAATTTTATAAGAAATTGAAAAATTATTACGCCCGAAATTATCATTTTTAAGATCTGCGGTCTTAAGCAAGAATGGCGAGGTTTCAAAGACTACTTCACCACTAATTTTGGAATTAGATTTTCTTAATTTCACCGATTTTTTTGACGTTTTTTCCAAAATATTTTCTTTTTTCTGCAAAATAATATTTTTAATCGCCACCAATTTTGGGTTTTTCACATCAACAACCAAACTTAAATTTGATTCAATATTTGCGGCTTTTGTAACATCAAAACTTGTCGCCGTCAATTCTGCAGCGGTTAAATCAGCTTTGGCGATAAAATCATTACTCTGAAAATCTTTCTTAGCATTAATCACAACGCCACCACGAAGATAAGGATTATTTAAAGATTTAATCGTCGAATTAACTGCAATGTAAGTGTCTTTCAAATTTATTTTTTCCTTTAATGGAATGCGAACATCAAAATCATTTTGCGAATCACCATTTAAATATTTTTCAATTTCAGTGGCGAATGTCGATTTATAATCAACATGTTTAAGCCCGTCGCTAGCACTTCCTTTTGATTTTCCAGAAATTTTTAACAAGGTTGTCGGCGCCATGAAATTATCAATTTCCACCAAACCATCTGAAATTTTGCTGTTTAAAACATCGCCGCTAGCAATGGCAATTTTCATGTCATTAATTCCGAAATTAGCAATTCCTGAAACATGTGAAATTGCTGGAAAATTTTTATCATATTCCAGATTAAAATCAGAAAAAACCACCTGCGCATCCATGCTTTCAAGATTAGTGACATTTGGAGTTTCGGTGAGTGAAAATTTGGCATAAGCATTGCGAACCATTCCCCCGCGAATATGGGTAATCACCCATTGGCGTATGTCTTTTTGATTTAGTGCACTTGGCCAGAATTTTTCCATTTTATCATTTTGCACATCCTGTAATTTAATAAAAAAATCGAGTTTTTTGCTGGCCGGATTTTTTAAATCAGAAATTAAAAGCGACATATCCAAATGTGACGGCGCAATTTTTGCTGCCTGAATTGCTGCTGGATCAGCGAAATCAGTTTTGATTTCTGATAAATTTAAAATCCCGATTTTATCATCATATTCTCCAGTGACGGAAAAATTAGTGAAATCCATTTTCTGACTGAAAAATTGCGGAAAATCAAAATCACCTTTTTTGGATGTCGCTTTAAATAAAATATTATGTAGCTCGCCATCCTTGATTGAAAGAGATGCTGTGGCGCTAATTTCAGCATGAATTTGGTTTAAATGACTAAATGATTTATGAAGTGAAGCAACGGAATTTGGGGAAAAATTTTCTAATATCAAATCACATTTTAAACCACCTTTTTCAAATAATTGGCAATTAGCTTTAAGATCGACATCACTTTTGTTAGCATCAAAACTGACTTTATTTATCGAAGAAATAAAAAGAGTTTTTTTGGTTGTAGAAGTGCGAATCTGCGATTTCTTGAGCAGGATTTCAGTTTTAATTTTGGCGTCGCGAAAAATTAATTTGCTGTTTTCAATTTCAAAATTTTCAATCGGAATTTCGCCACTTTTTATCATGGCTAAAAATTTAATTATTGGCGAGATATTACCCTTCTCTTGCCCAGAATCAGCTTGTTGCAATTTTTGTAAATCATCTATTACGAAATTAGCGTTGATGATTTTAATTTTACTGGGTTGGAAATTCATTGTTATTAATCCCAACAATGAAAATTCAGTTTCGAGCTTGGGAATTATGATCGCTTGTTTATCGGGATTATCAGGAAGCGAATAGAGGATTTTTAAACTTGAAATCGCCACTTTCAAAGTGCCGTAACGTGTGAAACTTATATAGCTATTGCTTATACTAACATCTTGTCCGAGCTTTTTTTGCAAAGACGATTCGATTTTTTCAGTAACAAAAGCAACTGATTTTGGTTCGGTTGAAACTAAAATTACAAAATAAGACAAGACGATTGAAACAATTAAAAACAGAAAAAAATTGATCTTATAAAAAAGACCAATTTTTCTTTTTAAAGTTTTAATCGCATCTTTTATATTTAAGTCTGGAAGATGGTTTAAATGTTTTTTTAAATGCTTTTTTTTAGGCATTATTAATCAAGTTCGTAGGTTTTTTGCCAGTCTTGTTGATCGGAAAACTGTGGTTGGTCTTCCTTATAAAGAAGAAAATTTTCAATTGTCAAAACATCCATTTCAGTGCGCATGAAACATTTATATGAATCTTGCGGGCTGCAAACAATTGGTTCGCCGCGCACGTTAAAAGAAGTGTTAATTAGAACTGCGCATCCGGTTTTTTCATCAAATTTTTTGATTAATTTGTAAAAACGCGGATTGGTTTTTTCGTGAACAGTTTGAATTCGCGCCGAATAATCAACGTGAGTAACGGCTGGAATTGTTGAACGCGAGACATTTAATTTTTCGATCCCAAATAAAGATTCTTCATCTTTTGACATTGGTTTGGCAATTTCTTTTTTAACTGGTGCAACCAAAAGCATGTAAGGACTGTCGCAATTTATGTCAAAATAATCTGTTAATCTTTCCCGCAAAACTGCTGGCGCAAATGGCCTGAAACTTTCACGATATTTTATTTTTAAGTTCATGATCGATTGCATTTTCGAACTGCGTCCATCACCAATAATGCTGCGCGCGCCCAAAGAACGCGGACCAAATTCCATGCGACCTTGATGCCAACCAACAACTTTTTCTTCGGCCAAAGATTGAGAAATTAGGTTTAATAATTCATTTTCACTATCGATAAAATGATAGCGCGCACCTACGGAATCTAAGTAATCTTTAATTTCTTCATTAGTTGATTTATTGCCTAAATATGAACCTTTCATATTATCTGCGCCACTTTCAAAACATTTGCGCGGCTTGTTGAAATGCTGATAATAAATAGATTGCGCCACACCTAAAGCGCCGCCAGCATCTCCAGCTGCTGGCTGAATCCAGATATTTTCAAATATTTTTTCGCGCAGAATTTTTCCATTGCCAACACAATTTAGCGCAACTCCACCAGCTAATGTGAGATTTTTACTGCCCGTAATTTTTTGCGCTGTTTTCGCTAATTTAATCATTACTTCTTCGGTCACATCTTGTAATGAGCGCGCTAAATCCATTTCAAATTGAGTGAGAGTTGATTCAGCTTTTCTTGCAGGACGACCTAATAATTGATCCAATTTTTTATTGGTCATGGTAAGTCCAACTGTATAGTTGAAATAATCCATATTGAGGCGGAAAGAGCCGTCTTCCTTGATGTCGATTAAATTATTTTTGATGATATCAACATATTTCGGCTCACCATAAGGTGCCAAACCCATAACTTTATATTCGCCGGAATTGACTTTAAATCCCGTGTAATAAGTGATCGCTGAATAAAGCAGACCTAAAGAATGGGGAAAATGAATTTCTTTTAAGAATTCAATTTTATTATCAACGCCGTAAGCAATTGAGGTTGTAGCCCACTCGCCCACTCCATCCATAGTTAAAATTGCCGATTCACGAAAAGGTGATGGATAAAAACAACTTGCAGCGTGCGATTGGTGATGTTCGCCAAACAAAATTTTCTTTTCGATTTCTGCTTTAGTTTTTTTAAGGTCGAAAGAATTTCCGACATTTAAAATTTTTTGAACTTCCGCCAACTCTTTAATCAAAGTATCTTTCAAAAAAAGTTTGTGTTTTAACCAAACTGGCATTGAAGTTAAAAATGACTTAAAGCCGCGCGGGGCTTCGGCTAAATAAGTTTCGATCAATCTTTCAAATTTCACCAAAGGCTTTTCAAAAAAACCAATTGCTTCAACTTTATTGAGCGTAATTCCAGCTTCTTTTAAAACATAAAGAATGGCATTTTTTGGAAAAGCTTCGTCATGTTTTTTGCGAGTGAATCTTTCTTCCTGCGCTGCCGCGATGATTTCTTCGCCCTTGATTAAACAGGCGGCGGAATCGTGAAAAAATGAAGAAATACCAAGTATGTACATTGTTGTTTCCTAAAACATGGTGTAAATGAATGGCGCAATTGCCGAGCCTTGAGCCACAACAAGTAGCACGCCAAGAAGCAACATGATCATTATGATTGGCAGAAGCCAGAATTTTTTTCTGGCCTTGAGGAAAGACCAAAGTTCTTTGATTAGTGACATGATTTTTATTTATTGTTAAATTCCTTAACTGTTTTTTCTAAATTCTTCGCCACAATTCCAGCGACAATTTTTGATCCTTCATTACTCAAATGCACTGAATCATAAATTAGCTCTTCTTTTGGCGGCACCATTTTTGCTAAGTCAATCAACATTATATTCTCTTCTTTCGCCACTTGTCTCGTAATATCATGAAACTCCAAATAAAGCTTACGATAAGCGCGGTTAAATTCAGCATCTCCTCTTCCAGTTGAAAAATCAGGATCAATTTCAATGCGATTTGCCTGCGTCATCAAAATTGGTTTTGCGCCAACTCCTCTCACAACAGCAACAAATAATTTTAGAATTTTATAATGCTCCTGCTTAACTCTCGCCTGATGCGCCGGATCAGTAACCAAACTAACAAATGGCGATTCATCCCATTCATTTGAGAAATTTCTAAGCAAATCATAATTCTTGCTAAAGCAAGCTAGGTTTGATCTGCCTTTATTGCGATTCCAATAAGTTGCCTCATAAAGCAAAGTTGAAAGATCATTAACATTGTCCATACGCACGATAATGTCGGGATGAAGTGGTGCCGCTTTATTAATCAAATTATTTATTGAATGAAGCGAGTTATTACCGCTCTTTCCAGCATTATAGGAATTAATTTTTTTACCGGTTTTTTCTTCCAAAATTCTGCCAGCTAAATATGGAAAGCGATAAAGCTCAAAAACCATTTCACATTCAGTGGTTGAGCCACCAAAAAAGAAAATATTTAAATCAGGATTTTCATGAATTTTTGATGGTTCAACAAAACCATTTTCATCGGTTCTAAAAACATATTTTTCTTGCGGCGCAAAAGGCGGAATTCTATATGAAACTTGATTCGGCGCATTCTCGCGCATTCTGATATGACGTTTGCCTTCGCATCTTAATTGATAAATTGCGCGATCAATCACGCTATATTTTTCATCATCTTTTGCATCCTGAAAAACATTCAGGCTTAAAATGAAATATACAATTCCAAGAAAAAATAAATTTACGATTAGAAGAATAGTTTTGGGGTGTTTTTCAAAGAAATTCTTTTGCACTTATTTAAAATTAAAATTGATTTTTCATATCGCCCGGCTGGGTTTTGCGATCAATAAAATAAGTCGCTGCGGAAGAATTTAGTTTTTTGTGAAGAAGATCTTTTTTTAACAAACGAAGAGTTATGGCGAAGGGAGTGAAAATTCCGTAAAACAAAATAAAACTGATTAAAAAGCCATTAATTTTTCCTAGAAAATCACCAACTTTAATCCAATTTTCATAGATTTTAGTTTGGCGATAAATTTTCGGATAAACCAGCGCCGAAATTAAAAAACTAGCGGAAATAAAGATTGCGACCGGCTGAAATTTATCACTCTTAAAAGAAATGATTAGAAAAATACCCGCCCAAATTAATCCAAAAACTCTTAAATCGCGCATCGAAATTTCTTTTTTCACAATGTTATTTATTTAAAAGTCTAAAGGATGGAACGCTTAAAATTCCGGTTCCTTCTTTATTATCGGCAATTTCAAAACGACAATTTTGTTGATCGAGAATTTTGCCGATTTGCGATTCATCAATATTTGGCTTGATATTAATATTTGGAGTTTGTGATTTCAGATAAAAAATAATTATCAGCTGATCAAGATGATCCATCATCACTGAAACATTAACTATTCCTTCAGCATCAGTTTTAAATAGACCGGCAAAAATTTTGCGCATGGCGTCAAGCAAAATTAAGCGATCGACTTTCAAACGCGGCAAATTTTCTGGTTCAAAAGGTGTTTCAAAAATAATGCGGTTTCTAAATCTTTCACTTAAACTCGAGATAAATTCATTAATAAATTCAACAATTCCGATGATTTCTTCATCAGCATTTAATTTATTATCGATAACTTTTTCATCTAAAGCATTGGAAATTGCACCGCGCAATTTCATGGAGTTAATGTAAATTTTTTCCAAATCTTCCAAATAACGGCGATGTGAAAATGGACCATAAGGTTCAGTTTTTAAAACTGCGGTAACTTGCGTAATAACATCAAGATAGTTGGCGATTTCACTCGGTAACACACTTGAAACTTGTGACTTAATATTTTTGATATTGCGGTTGTGAACTTCTTGAACTTTGATTGCATTAGAAGTTTTTTCTCTAACTTTCGCAACCAACATATCGAAATCAATCGGCTTCACCAGATAATCATTAGCTGATAAATTTACACCTTTTACCACATTATCTTTTTGACCTAAAGCTGTGAGAAAAATAAATGGCACCGTATTATTGCGGGTATTTTTGTTTTCGCGGATCAATTGCAAAAATCCATAACCATCCAATTCTGGCATCATGATGTCTGAAATCACTAAATCTGGCTTGTTTTGCATGAAGCTTTCAAAACCTTTTTTGCCATTTTCAGCTTCAAAAACTTCAAAACCTTCATCGCGCAAAATGTCGGCGATATTTTCGCGAATTTCTTGCTCATCTTCAGCGCAAAGAATTTTAATTTTTTTATCTTCAGACATAAGAATTATTTTTTAATTTAGAATTTTGGCGCCTTCAAAATTACGCAAAATTTCATTTACAAGGTCATCATTGATTTCGGCTTTTTTTTCAGCAACAGTATTCTGCTTTTGATTCAAATTAAGCAAAACCTGTTGCAAATTTGGCAAAGCTACCATGTAGCAAATTCGAGCTAAAAGCATTTCAAAAGCCATTTTAGGTGAAGCAGAAGAAACGATCTCCTGATTGCCTTTAAGCAACATTTGCCAGATTCTAGTTAAAGAATTCAGCGAAATTTCATGAGCGATATTGGAGATTTTTTCTTGCTGAAACTGCGAATATCCTTCCAATTTGTAACTTTTTATAAGCTTTACTGATGTGGTTTTATGAGTGATTTCCATTAAATCAAGAACCAGTTGCGAAACATCAGAAGAATAAGAATAAAATTCAGCAAAGCTTTGCGAAGCGTCAGAAAAATCGCCTTTCAAAAGATTTTCAAAAAGTTCGATAACTTTTACTTTGTCAGTTAAACCTAACATTTTTTCAACTAACTCAGACGGCAAAAGTTTTTGGTGATTATTGCTTGCAAGCGCTTGATCCAAAAGCGAGAGCGAATCACGAACTGAACCTTCCGACATTTTGGCGATCAATTCCAAAGCCTGCGATTCGGCTTCCAGATTTTCCTGTTTTAAAATATTTTCTAAATGGGTTTCAATTTCTTTTTCATCAAGGCGGCGTAAGTCAAAACGCTGGCAGCGCGAAAGAATTGTTACTGGAACTTTGCGAATTTCAGTTGTTGCAAAAATGAATTTAACGTGCGCTGGAGGCTCTTCGAGGGTTTTTAACAAAGCGTTGAACGCACTGTTGCTAAGCATGTGAACTTCATCGATGATGTATATTTTATATTTCGCCATCACCGGTGCATAAGCGATAGAATCAATAATTTCGCGGATGTCGTCAACACCAGTTCTGCTGGCGGCATCGATTTCAATAACGTCTTGATGTTTGGAAGCGGTAATTAATTTGCAATTGTCACAAACAGCGCAAGCCTTTGCTGTCAAGGTTGCAGAAGCATCGAGGCAATTTAGAGTTTTAGCAATAATGCGTGCCGTAGTTGTTTTTCCAACGCCTCGAATGCCGGTTAAAATGTAAGCGTGATGTAGGCGATTATTTTTTATAGCATTACTTAGAGTTGTGACCAAAACTTCTTGTCCCACCAATTCATCAAAATTTTGCGGGCGATATTTTCGGGCAAGTACTAAATAAGATGACATTGAAAAAGGGAGGAATGATTGAAGAAGTGAGAGCGACCCGATCTAACAAGCCTTGAGCTGCTTTCTTTCGAATCTGACTCGCTAAACAAGAAAACCGCCCGCTCTCACCAAAGGAGATTTTGGTTTGGCAAAGCAAATTATTCAAGGGAATGTTTTGGAAAGAATTGATGATTATCCCTTAAGACATTGTTAGCTACTTACAAACTTCTCTCATGCGCGCGTAAGCACGGGTTATTCCTTTCAACGAATATTCATCAACAGCGTAAGTTCCAATTGCTGAATCGCTTCTGACTTTAACCGCACCATCATGCAGCATTGATTCAATAATCTGAATATCTTCGGTTTTAGTTTTTGCCCAAGCAATGTCTTTTTTAGCCAACAATTTGAACTGGGAATCATCAATTAAAACAAAAACTTCGCTATTTAATTTATATTCAAAACCCGCAAAAACACTCACTTCTTCAGAGCGGTCTTTTTGATATCTGGCGATCATGACATAAGGTTTTTGGCGCGAGCTGTGATCAGAATCAGATTTTATGGGATGTGAAACGATATAACATTTTTTATATTCCAATTCATTTTCCTGAATTTCATAAACCTGCCATTGATAAAATGCACTATCAATCACCTGTGCTTTGCATTGACGCAGCGACACCAGCATAAAAATTGCGTAAATCGCAATGATGATCGCAATTTTTGTGATATGGCTAATAAATTTCATTAAAAAATCCTTGCTAGCGAGTAATTTAAAATTGTAATTAAATCTTCTTTGAAAGAAGAATCAGAAAAAATATCAAGTTCTTTTAAAGCCGCATCACGATGGGCTTCCGCTACTTCTCTTGCAAATTCAAGAGCGCCATGTTTTTTAATCAGATTTAAAATCTCAACGAAGTCGTTTTGATTTTTTTGGGTTGTAAGTAAGTTTTTTGTGAAGCTTTCGGAAATAAATTTACGCTCTGTTTCAGAAGCAGATTTGTAGGCTATGATAATTGGTAAAGTAACTTTTCCTTCGAAAAAATCATTACCGACATCTTTTCCCAAAACTGATTCTTCAGAATTGTAATCGAGAATATCATCAATAATTTGAAAAACCGTTCCCAAATGTTTTCCAAAATTTCCCAGCGCAATGGTTTTTTTTTCTGAACAATTGTTAATCAAAGCTCCCGACTCACAAGCTGCTGAAAAAAGCACCGCGGTTTTGCCAAAAATAATCTCTAAATATTTTTCTTCAGTAAGTGTAATATCGTTAGAATTTTCAAGTTGCATAACTTCGCCGTCAGCCATGATTGACGAAGCTTTGGCGAGCAAATCAAGCACGCGCAGATTTTTACTTCTAACCATTAATTGAAAGGCAATCGAAAATAAATAATCTCCAACCAAAATTGTGGCTTTATTATCCCAAATTGCATTGGCAGTTTTTTTACCGCGACGCACTTCACTAACATCAACAACATCATCGTGAAGCAAAGTGGCGCTGTGAATTAATTCAACTGCGGCTGCTAAATTATGATGATCTTCGCCAGTTTTGGTGCCACATAATTTAGCCGCTAAAATTAATAAAATCGGACGAATTCTTTTGCCGCCAGAAGAAATTAAGTGATTAGAAATTTCAGAAATTAAAGGTGATTTTCCAACAGCAAATTCCAGAATAATCTTATCAACCTTCTTCAAATCAGGCGTGAGAGCGGTTATGATATTTTGGAGTTTGCTCATTTTAAGCTATAATATTGTTTTGTGATTTTCGTCGCTTTCCTGATAAAGTATCAAAATTTTATTACGGCATTCCTCAATTTTAGCAGCGATGTTATTTAAAGATTTCCTAACTTCTTCGATAGCTTTGTCGGGCTGACCGGTTTTTACAAAATCAATATATTGGGTCGTGAGCTTGTCAGCACAGTCTTCGAGACACGTCGACACCTCTTCCACAATGGCGAATTGTTGTTCCGCCAATTTGTGAGTACTATCTTCAACCGCTTTAATTAAGCGATCGGCATAGGCATAATATTCAACGATTTCGTTGTAGAGTTGCTCTTGCTTTGATGTTGCCATTTTTAGGAATTAAAATTGCAGCTCTTGGTAAACTGGGCGCGAAACGTAATTTTGCTAGACACTGTTAGCTAATTAATTTTATTTCAGATTTTGACATATTTTGAGCGCTTTTTTAGTAAAATTTTGATAAATATTTGGATATATTTTGAAAAATTTTACTAAAAAATAAGCCAAAATAGGGCTAAATATGGAATAAAATTAATTAGCTAATAGTGCCTAAAATTTAAAGTCAATTGCGGGTGATTAATGGTATTAAAATAGAAAATTTAAGTTTGCACAAACTTAATCAAATCTTCTTTTTTCAATGAAAAACCATTCTGCGCCCAAAAAACTTTCGCTTTTTTCATCACATCTCCAATCTCACTACCTTTGAATCCAAGCCGCATTAAATCGTCACCTTTAAGTGGAAAATTCGGTAAAGAAAAATTTTGAAAAAATTCGAGAATCTTTTTAGCTTCATCGATTTTTAATGATTGGTTATTTCTCACCAAAGCAAATAAATAAAGATCCAAAACCAAATTTTTTTCTTCAAATGCCAAAAGAGTTTTCAACTCATTAAAACTTGAAGCAGAATAAAAATTAATAAGCTGCAAATATTTTTTCTCCAAATTCGTCGCACAAATTTCCTGCGCAAAAATTTTCAAATCAAAAGTTTCATTCAAAAATAAAGCTGCCAATTTCAATTTTAAATCTGCCGAAAATTCTAGTTTTTTTTCAATTTCAAAAAGGCGCGCCAAAGCTTCAATTTCAAGCCTTGCTGAAAAAATTTCAGTACTAATTTTTTGATCTTTTAGAATCTGCAAAACCTCAAGTAAATTTGCTTTATTGTCATTTCCAATAATCTTTAGAAATTCTGATCTTATTCTTTCGCGTGATAATTTTTTTAAGTTTTCTTTTTGCAAAATACAAGCCGCAAGCCCTTCTCTATCAAGCTTTTTGGCATATTTGCAACTAAACCTAAAAAAGCGTAAAATGCGTAAATAATCTTCTTCAATTCTCTTATTTGCATCATCGATAAATTTTATTTCCTGATTATTTAGATCCGAAATTCCGTCAAAATAATCATAAATATTTCCCGCTTCATCCAAATAAAGCGCATTCATGGTAAAATCGCGCCGCGCCGCATCTAACCCATAATCATCAATAAATTCGGGCTCGCAATGGCGACCATCGGTTTCATTATCTTTTCTTAAAGTGGTGATTTCAAAATTTTTATGATTCACAACCGCAGTAATTGTGCCGAATTTTATGCCAGTTGGAATGGCTTTGAGATTATTTTCTTCAAGAATTTTTATGATTTCGTTAGGCAAAAGTTTGGTCGCAAAATCAAAATCAGCGATTTTTTTCTTCAAAAGAAGATCGCGCACGCAACCGCCAACCAAGAGGATTTCAGAGTTAAAAACTTGGAAAAGAATTTTTACTTCTGCAGGAAAAGATTTGGTTAATTCTGGAAGTTTTAAAACTTTTAAAGTCATGAAATATTAATTTAAATAACCATCAAAAATAACCCAAGTTCATTGGCTTTTTTAATCACTTCTTCTTTTTCTAAAACCAAAGTCGAATTAGCCTGAATCGCAATCCCAACAATCCCACTAGCATAACAATTTTCAATCGTCGCCACGCCAATCGCTGGCAAATCTGCTTTCATGCTTTGACCACGTTTTTTCATTTTTACCAAAACTGCATTATGCTTATAATCAACTTTCAAACCAGCGCATCTTTTAATCATTTGATCCGTGCCTTCCAAGGCTTCAACCGCGATAATTTGTTTTTGCGCAATTACCAAGCTTTGCCCAACATCAAAATAAGAAAAAGTTTTTATCGCCTTCACGCCAAGCGCAATATCTTCCAAATTTTTTTTGCTTGCTACAATTTTTGTCAGCGTTGATTTTTGTGAAACAACGCAATCTAAAAGCTGATTGATTTGTAAAATTTTCAAACCCTGCTTTTCAAAAAAACCAATTACGGCGCGAAGAACGGCATCATCGCCCAAAATTTTATTAGCCAGAATTCTAGCCAATAAAATTGCGCCGGTTTTATCAACTTTGAGCGAAGAAAAATTCGGCTTATTTACAGCCCCGATAAAAACTAATTCTTTAATGCCATTTTCTTTTACCGCCTGCAAAAATTTTTCAATCGCGCCGTAAGGCAATTTGATTGGGTTGTAAGGCGAATAATCAATTTCGTAAGTTTCTGATTCCAATAAAAATAGCACAAATTTGCGACTTTTTTTCTGACATTCGCGAATCAACATTTGTGGCAAAATTCCACGTCCAGCAAATATTCCCAAAGGCTCTAAATTATCCCGCATGATTTAAACTAGCGCCTCCATCGATAAATAAAATTTGTCCAGTGACGAATTTATTTTTTAATAAAAATTCCATTGCCTGCCAAATATTTTCAATTTCACCTTGCGCTTTCATCGGGATTTTTTTGATCAGGCTTTGAGTTTCAAGAGATGGGTTTTTTTCAAAAACCGAGTTTAAAATAAAACCGGGCGCAATTCCGTTTACTCTAACTTGCGGCGCGATTTCAACCGCCAGCATTTTGGTAAATTCAGCCAAAGATTTTTTACTTAATAAATAGTAAAAATAATTGGTGTCGATACGCGCGATATTTTTATCAATCATATTGATTATCTGCGCATTTTTGATCGAATTTTTTTCAACATGTTGCGCAAATTCTTTCGCCAAAATTAGCGGAGAAAATAGATGAATATTCATATTGTCCATCATCTCAGATTCTGGAGCGGTAAGAAATTTTGATTTATTAAAAATCGATGCGTTATTGATTAAAAGATTCCAGCTTGGGAAATTTTCTTTGGCAAATTCTGCGAGTTTTTTTGTTTGCGCAACATCACTTAAATCACATTTAAAAATTTCACATTTTACTGCAAATTTTTTTGTAATTTCTTTAGTTAAATTTTGAGCTTCTTCTTTAGAATTTCTGTAAACAATTATTAAATCATATCCCATTTCAGCGAGGTTTAACGCCATTTCACGCCCAATTCTCTTGGCGGCTCCCGTAATTAATGCTGTTCCAAGTTTTTTAGTTTTATTCATTAAAAAATTTATTTGTGACGACTTAATTTATAACTTTAATTTCTATCACTTTATCATCTTGAGCTTTTCTATAAATCTCAATTCTCTTATAAAGTGCTCTTAAAACTTGTTCCACGCCTTCACCAGTAACACCAGAAATTGCTAAAACTTCAGGTTTTTTATCGCCATTTTTTTTCAAATATTTTTTCAAAACGGCAATTTTTTCCTTTCTTTCATCCTCATCCAAAAGATCAATTTTATTTAAAACCAAAACTTCGGGCTTTTCTGCCAATTCAGGACTGTAGCCCATCAATTCGGTTCTAATCACGTGATAATTGTCAACTACATCTTCCGCAGAAGAGTCGATTAAATGTAACAAAACGCCGCATCTTTCAACGTGCTTTAGAAATCGATCTCCCAAACCTTTACCTTCAGAAGCGCCGGCAATTAAACCCGGAATGTCAGCCAAAACAAATTCCTGATTATCGACATAAACCACACCAAGTTGTGGTTTTAAAGTTGTAAAAGGATAATCAGCAATTTTTGGTTTTGCTCTTGTTGTTGCAGCCAAAAACGTTGATTTACCTGCATTTGGCATGCCTAATAATCCAGCGTCGGATAAAAGTTTTAATCTTAAATTCACCCAAAGTTTTTCACCTTCTTCGCCTTGTTGGGCAAAAGTTGGCGCGCGATTGGTTGAGCTTTTAAAATTTGAATTTCCAAGTCCACCGCGACCACCCTTGGCGATTGTTACTCTTTCGCCATCAGTCATTAAATCGGCAATAATTTCGCCTGATTCTTCCGCAAAAACTTGAGTTCCAACTGGAACGCGCAAAATCATATCGTCACCGGAAGGACCGTTTTTATTGGCACCCTTTCCTTTCACGCCGTTTTTAGCGATGAAATGTTGCTGAAAACGAAAATCGATTAAAGTGTTTAAATCTTTTACACATTCAAAAACTATGCTGCCGCCACGTCCGCCATCTCCGCCATCTGGACCACCGCGCGGGATAAATTTTTCACGTCTGAAACTAGAAGCGCCGTTTCCACCGTCTCCTGCTTTGAGGCAGACTTTTGCTTCATCAATAAATTGCATTAATTGCTCGCTAAAATAAATTTTTCTTCTTCGGAAATTTTGCCGCCGGCTTCACGAACCAAAAGTAAAAATGGTTTTAATAATTCGTAATCCTGTTTTTTGAACAAACCAATTTCAAGGCGCGCAGCCGCTAAATAAGCCAACTCCAAACTTCTGCAACCGTAAGAACGAATTGAGAAATTTTTGCCTTCCAATCTTTTACTAAGTTCAACTTGATCTTCGGTTGCCGCAATAATTGCTTCCGAATTGGTTCTTTTGGAAACGCGAATTCTACGATTATTTAAATATGCGCCGAAACCTTTTTCACAGTAATAAAGTTCGCCACCAAAAATTTTGCTGATCGCAACTGAAATTGATTCTTTTTGTCCTGCTTCATTCACATGTTCAAGAGCGATGGCAACAGTAAAATCAGGGTTAGAACGCGTCATGTTATTCATGCCGTCAACTGGAAAAATTAGGTAAGAAAATTCACCATTTTTATTTTTGATGATTTTTTCACCATCAGAAAAAATCAAATTATAATCGGGGCGAAATTTTGATAAATCTTCCGCCAAAATTTTCTTCACACGATTATAGCATGAATTAGCAAATTTATTTGCTGAAGTTGGATTTGATTGCAAATTTTCAAGTTCGATAAAATCACGCGGCATGTGCGCCGTTGCTTTCTCGATCGCTTTTATAATTACGTTTAAATTGGCGCTATATCGCATGTTAATAACTTCTAGGTTGAGGATTAAGATTGAGCTCGGGGATTTGTGATTTGGACCTTACGGCCTTAAGCGAAAATTCCAACTCATTTTCTGAAGCTTCGTTTATTTTTACCAAACTATGAGCTAAAAAATTGATATCATCGCGATTTTTAAAATCAGAACGATAATGCGCGCCGCGGCTTTCACGGCGGTTTAACGCTGAAAAATTAGCAGCTAAAGAATTTAGAAATAAATTCTTTAATTCGAGATAAGCGATAAGTTCTTCGTTCCAGATTAATGATTTATTTTTGATTTGGTAATTTTTGAAAATTTTAAAAAGTTTTTGAGTTTCGTTTAAGCCAATTTCCAAAAGTTTTTCATCGCGAAACACGCTTAAATTTTTTTCGTTATTTGACTGGAGTTGAAATTTTAGCGTCGAGAGCGTGAAAGATCCTGAATCAAGTTCAGGATGACGATGTGAAGAGTTTTTAGATAAGCTCAACTCTGTCTCTGCATCATCCTGAACTTGATTCATGATCTTTTCACCAGTGAAAAGATTTTTTAATTTTTTAATTTTTTCCGCCGCAATTTTTTGAGCTAAACCAGAAAAATTATTTCCAATTTTTTGCGCCACTTTTTCAGCCAATTTCTCAGCCGATTTTTCACCGGCAATTTTTCCAAATACAATTAAGTCTAATAAAGAATTACATCCCAAACGATTTGCGCCATGCACGGAAACACAAGCTGCTTCACCAATCGCCATCAATCCTGCAACTTCTTTTTCACCATCCAAAACTACGCAATCAAGATTGGTTGGAATTCCTCCCATTGTATAATGTGCTGAAGGCGAAACTGGGATTAAATCTTTTTTCGCATCAAGTCGGGCGAAATTTTTAACTAATTCAACAACGCCCGGAAGCTTGTTTTTCAAGACTTCGTCATCAATATGGCGTAAATCCAAATGCAGAAAATTTTTACTTTTTCCAATACCGCGACCTTCATAAATTTCTGTTGCCATGGCTTGCGCAATCACGTCGCGCGATGCCAATTCCATCATTTTTGGGGCATATTTTTTCATGAAACGCTCGCCCTCAGAATTTAACAAAAATCCGCCCTCGCCGCGCGCTGCTTCAGTTAATAAAAATCCGTGACCAAAAATTCCCGTAGGATGAAATTGAACAAATTCCATATCTTGCAACGGCAAACCTTCTTCAAAAACCAAAGCTGAACCATCGCCACTGCAAATTAAAGACGAAGTGGTGTTTTGAAAAATTTGACTATAGCCACCAGTTGCCAAAATTGTGATTTTGCTTTCAAAAATTACCGACTCGCCAGAATTTAAATCGATTGTTAAACAGCCGTGGCATTGGTTTTGCGAAATTAATAAATCGGTTACAAAAAATTCTGAAAAAAATCTGACATCTTTTTTTAAAGCTTGCTCATGTAAAGTGTGCAAAATTGTATGGCCGGTTTTATCTTTAGAATAGCAGGCGCGATAAGCTACATCACCTTTGCCAAAATTTGTGGTTTGCCCGCCATAAGCGCGCTGAGAAATTTTTCCTAAACTATCGCGCGAAAAAACTACGCCCATTTTTTCTAAATCAATAACTGCTCTCTCAGCCTCGCGACAAAGAATTTCAACCGCGTCAGTATCAGCTAAATAATCAGCACCTTTTAATGTGTCGTACGCATGCCATTTCCAATCATCTTTTTGGACATTACTAAGCACAGCATTAATTCCGCCTTTAGCCGCAACAGTATGACTATTGCCGGGAATTACTTTGCTAATTATAGCAATATTTTTGGCACCTGAATTTATCGCCGAAATTGCCGCAGTTAAGCCAGCGCCTCCGGAACCAATAATGATGATGTCGAATTGATGTTTTGTTATTTTGAAATCCACTTAAAAGAGATTTTGGTTTTAGATTTAAATTTTTGGTTTTAGAACTAAACATGTCATATTAAAACCTTAAATCTTAAAACTTAAATTGATAAAAATCATTTTCTGCGCTTTGAATGAAGCGCAAAATCTACAAAAATTGCTAGCTAATTTAAGCCATGAATTACAGCTTTTACCACATGAATTTCAAATTATCGCCTGTCTTGATGGCACAACAGATAACTCAGCAGAAATTCTGAAAGATTTTAGTAAATTTCATTCCATCAAGATTTTACCTCTGAAAAATGAAAGAGGTTTAGGTCTTGCTTATAAAAGGCTGTTTTTGGAAGTTTTAAGCAATTCTTTCCCTGATGATTTGGTAATTTCACTTGATGCCGACAATACTCATAATCCCGAACAAATTTCGCAAATGCTGACGCATTTTGAAAAAAACAATCTCGATTTTCTTGTAGCCTCGCGTTTTTGTGATAGCAGTTTAATGGCTGATTTTCCGCTTCATAGACAATTTATTAGCAAAACAACTTCAATTTTATTGCAGAAAATTTTTGCGGTAAAAAATATTTCTGGTAAAAATTTACTCGATTATACCAGCGGATATCGCATTTATAAAATTGAAAAATTACAAAAACTTTTTGCGCAAGAAAAAGATAACTTTATTACGGAGCCAGAATTTACTTACACTTGCGAACTGCTGATTAAATTATCAAGGCTCGGACTTCGCATTGATGAAATTCCAATTTCTTATGATTACGGACAAAAAATCGGTAAAAGCAAATTACGAATTATGAGAAATTTTTGGAGATTGTTGGTGTTGTTAAAGAACTTGGTTTTTAAGCTTTAATTAAAGGCCATTTCCTTAAACCCAAGATAAAATCTTGCCAAAATATTTTTTCTTACTTTAAATAATCGCCTTTCCATTCATAAAAAAATTCCCAATTCATTTTTAATCCTAACTTATGTCACAAAAAAGAAGAGTGGTCGTTACTGGTATTGGCGCGGTAACACCTTTATCATCAACTGCTGAAGGCACTTGGAAAAAATTAATCAACTCTGAATCTGGAATCGGACCAATCAGCATTTTCGATACAACTGAATGCCCGTGCAAAATCGCCGGCGAAGTTAAATATGGCATTGGTCCTGATCTTTTTGACATCGATAAATATATTGATCCAAAAGAACAAAGAAAAATGGATCGCTTCATTCATTTCGCGGTTGCAGCAGCCGATCAGGCAATCGAAGATTCGGGCTGGAAAGTTGAAAGTGACGAAGAAAAATATCGCACTGGCGTTATTATGGGCTCTGGTATTGGTGGTCTTCCAGCAATCGAAAAAACTACTGTTCACATGAAAGAAAGAGGTGTTAAAAAAATCACACCTTTCTTCATTCCTTCAAGCTTAATCAATTTAGCTTCCGGACAAATCTCAATTAAACATGGCTATATGGGACCAAACCACGCTGTTGTTACAGCTTGCGCTTCTGGATCTCATGCCATTGGCGATTCTGCCCGCATGATCGAATATGGCGATGTTGATGTTATGATCGCCGGCGGCGCTGAATCAGCAATTTGCGAAGTTGGCGTTGGTGGTTTCGCAGCTTTACGCGCTCTTTCAACTGGATTTAATGACAATCCAACTGCAGGTTCACGCCCTTGGGATAAAGCTCGCGACGGTTTCGTAATGGGCGAAGGCGCTGGTGTTGTGGTTTTAGAAGAATATGAACATGCTAAAAAACGCGGTGCTAAAATTTATGCCGAAGTTGTTGGTTACGGAATGTCGGGTGATGCCTATCACATCACAGCTCCCGAAGCGACAGGACGCGGCTCAACTTACGCCATGAAACTGGCTTTAAAACATGCGGGAATTGAACCAGAAGCCATTGACTACATTAACGCTCATGGCACTTCAACTCCACTTGGCGATGAAATCGAAGTTAATGCAGTAAAAAAAGTTTTTGGTGATCACGCTTATAAACTTTCAATGTCTTCAACCAAATCTGCAATCGGCCACTTACTTGGTGCTGCCGGCGCTGTTGAAGCGATCTTTTCTATTTTGGCAATCCGCGACAATATTGCTCCTCCAACCTTGAATCTTGAAGATCCGTCTGAAGGTTGCGATATTGATTTAGTAGCAAAAGTTGCTAAAAAAAGAAAAATTGATTACGCGCTTTCAAACTCATTCGGATTTGGTGGAACTAACGCCTGCCTAGTGTTAAAACGAGTAGAATAGATGAAAAAAATCTTCACCTTTTGCGCCGCTTTTTCAGTAATAGTTTTTTGCTATCTAATTCTGATGCTTGGCCTCATCATGTATTTCAACGCACCAAATAGTTACCACACTCAGGATAAGAGATTTATCATTGAAAGCGGAATGACTTTGCGCGAAGTTGTAGAAAAATTACATGATGAAAAAATCGTGAAGAATCCAACCGCCTTTCTTTATATTTCACAGCTTATTAAAGGCGTTGACCCAAAAGTTCGTTATGGTGAATATTTCTTCGAGCGCAATATTTCTTACTATAAAATTCTCCACAAAATGGTGCGTGGAAATATTTTTTTCCGTAAAGTCACTGTTGCTGAAGGTCTTTCAACCAATAGCGCCCTTAAAGCAATAGATCTTTCCAATGGTTTAATTGGCCAGCTTCCTGAACATGTTAAAGAAGGCACCCTGCTTCCAGAAACTTATTTTTACTCTTATAACGACACTAAAATTTCAATGATCAAGCGCATGCAAGATGCGATGAAAAAAACCATCGACGAATTGTGGGCGCAGCGTGATTTAACAATTCCGATTAAAACCAAGGAAGAAGCTTTAATTCTTGCTTCTATCGTTGAAAAAGAAACCGGCCTTGCTTCAGAAAGACCAAAAGTTGCATCAGTTTTTGTGAATCGTCTACGCACTCACATGAAATTACAATCTGACCCAACAATCATTTATTCTTTCACCTTTGGCGATAAAAGTTTGGAACGCACAATTCGTGTCAGCGACATTCAAAATAATTCTCCTTTCAACACTTATCACATTTATGGTTTGCCGCCAGCTCCAATTTGCAATCCGGGAATCGCTTCGATCAAAGCTGTGTTAAATCCGATTCAAAGTGATTATTTGTTCTTCGTTGCGAGCGGCAAAGGCGATCACATTTTTTCTTCCAACATCAAAGATCACAACGCCAACGTCGCGAGATATCGTAGCATAATGCAAAATAAAGAGCAGCAAGCGGCGAAAACAGTTGCGGTAGATCCGGAAGCTGCACCTACTGCTCCAGCTCCGGAAGCAGCAACTCTCGCGCCAGCACCAGCTAATTAATCATTTTTTAAAACTCGATGTCATGCTTGAGACTGTCGAAGCATGATTTTGCGGATGCTCTTGAATCATGCTTCGACAGTCTCAAGCATGACATAGAGTTTGGTTTTTATTTATTTTTTCCCAAATGAACTCCAACCTCCAACAAACCATCAATCTTCAACAAATTGCTTCAAACCCAACAAACTCAGCTTGGGTTTTTGCATCCGCCGGTTCAGGCAAAACCAAAATTCTTACTGACCGCGTTTTACGACTGCTGCTCGATAATGTTTCACCAAGCAAAATACTTTGTTTAACTTTCACTAAAGTTGCTGCCGCTGAAATGCAAAGTCGGATTAATAGCGAATTAGCAAAATGGATTTTATGCGACAATGTCGAATTGCAAAAAAAACTCACAGCTTTAAGCGGTGATTTTCCAACTGAAAATGAATTAAAACGAGCTCGAATTTTATTCGTAAAAATACTCGATGAAGACTCTAAAATAAAGGTTCAAACCATTCACTCTTTTTGCCAAACTTTAATTAAAATTTTTCCTTTCGAAGCCAAAGTAAAGCCAAATTTTGAAGTATTGGAAAGCAATCAGGAAAAACTGCTTTTAAAAACAGCGCAAAAAGAAGTTTTAAAAAAAGCTCTCTTAAATGAAGAGTTAAAGAAGTTGGTGCAAGAAACCAATGCCAAATTGCATGAGGAAAATTTTTCAGAATTGGTGGCAAATCTTCTTAATAAAAAAGAACAACTGAATTCTTTGAAGGAAAAATTTTTTGGAATTGAAAATATTATCGCCGAAATTTTTAAGAATTTTGGAGCTGAAGTTGACTTGGGATCTATCCATATTTTCCAAAAATTCGCTGCTAAAATTAATCGCCAAGATCATCTAAAATTGGCTTTGGAGCTAGAAAATAGCGGACTCATAACCAACAGCAAGCTCGCAACTGCAATTCGAAAATTTCTCAATAATCTTACTTTAGAAAATTTTCCCGATTACAAATTAGCTTTTTTTACCCAAGAAGGAAATCCCCGCAAACTCAGCAAAAACATCGCTGCAAATCTTGAATTAAGCAGCATTTTTAGTGATTGCTGTCAATTGATTAATGATTTTTCTGACCAATTAAATTCCCTAAAAATCGCCAATGACAGCGCCCTGCTCTTGCGTTTTGTTGATCATATTTTGGAAAATTATTCGCAGCTAAAAAAACAAAATTCTGTTCTCGATTATAATGATTTGATCGTTGAAACCAATCGGCTCTTGGCAAATCCTGATTTTTCTGATTGGATAAAATTAAAAATGGATAGCAGTTTTGACCATATTTTGATTGATGAATCACAAGATACTAATCACCAACAATGGAATATTATCAAAGCTTTAAGTGAAGATTTTTTTACGGGCTTGAGCTCATCAAATAAAAGGCGCAGCATTTTTATTGTTGGTGATGAAAAACAATCGATTTACAGTTTTCAAGGCGCGGAACCAAATATCAGCGCTGAAATTTTTGCTCATTTTGCAGAAAAGCTGGGAAATAATTTGAAGAAAATTGAATTGAATAATTCTTTTCGTTCGCAAGCAAAAATTCTGCAAGCGGTTGATGATGTTTTTTCTAAAGAAGAACGCAAAAAAGCGATTAGTAAAGTGGCTGAGTTTCAAGCGCACAAGCCAATTCGCGAGGGTTTGGGGAAAGTAGAAATTTGGCCGCAGATTCAAAAAGAAAAAACCGAAAAAAAAGAAATTAATTTTGAGTGGAAAATAGATTTTTCTAAAGATGAAACGCAGGAAGAAGAGGAAGTTTTAGCCGAAATTATTGCGCATAAAATTAACTTAAAAGTTGATTCTAAATTAGCTAATTACGGCGATTTCATGATTTTGCTTCGCAACCGCACCAACGGTTTTGATAAAGCTTTGGCGAAGTTTTTTCATCAATATCAAATTCCTTTTACCTCTGTCAGCAAAATAAAATTCAGCGAAAATATTTTAATTCAAGATTTGCTTTCCGCCGCAAAATTTGTGCTTTTACCGAATGATGATTTGAATTTAGCCTGCTTGTTAAAATCGCCGATTTTTGCTATTTCTGAAGAAGAATTATTTGAAATCTGTCAATTTAAAAACGAGCATGAAACCAATATTTTCAATAGTTTGGCTCAATTAGAAAAATTTATAGAAATTAAAAATAATCTCGATGAATTAATTATAAAATCACAACAATTAAATTGTTTTGAATTTTTTTATTTTTTACTTCATCAAAAAAATCATCAACAAAATTTTCTCGCTACTTTTGGTCATGAGAACTTAGAAATACTGGATAAATTGCTTTTAAGTGTTTTTGATTTTTGTCAGAATTTTTCACCGAATTTACAAAAATATTTGGAATTTATTGAAAAGCTCGATTTTGAAATCTCACTTTCTTCCGATGAAAATGATCGTGTAAAAATTACAACAATTCATTCGGCGAAAGGTCTGCAAGCGCCAATTGTTATGCTTCCGGATTGTTCTTATAATTTTAATCAATTGCTTTCGGCGAAAGAAGAAATTTCTTGGATTGAATTTGGCGAAGATAAAATTCCGGTTTGGTGTCGCAAAAAAGAAGATGAAAATTTGTTGTTAAAAAAACATCGCGCTTGCAAATTACTTGAGGCGAAAGAGGAATATTTAAGATTGCTTTATGTAGCAATGACGCGGGCGGAAAATGAATTATATGTTGGCAGTTTTGGCAAAGCCAAAGATCCAGAATGTTGGTATGAGATTGTGAAAAATTCGGTTACCGAGGCGGAAATTGTAAAGTTGGAAGAGTTTTTGAAAATCACTGAAGTTAAAAATTCGTCGGTGAAAAAGATCCTGAATCAAGTTCAGGATGATGCGGAAAGAGAGGTGAGTTTATCTGCAAAATTACCGCATCCTCATCCTGAACTTGTTTTGGGATCTATTACTCAAAATCAAATTAAACCTTCGCAAATCAAAGGTCGATTAGTTCATAAAATTTTTGAAGTAATTGGGAAAAATTCTGCTGAAGATAAAAATTGGCTGCAAGAAATTGCTAAAAAAATTATTGAAAAAGAAGAGTTTTTAAGCGAGCGAGAAAAAAATAAAATTCAACAAGATCTCTCTGATTTCATAGGCTCACAGCATTTTGAAAAATTATTTTCAGGAAAAGTAAGATGCGAAGTTGATATTGTTGGACAAAAAAATTTAAAGCGGATTGATTTGTTGGTAGAGCAAGAAAATGAGGTTTTGATTGTTGATTATAAATCTGATGAAACTTTGCCAGACGTGGTGCCAGAGCAATATTTAAGACAATTGAATGGATATAAAAAACTGGTGGAAGAAATTTATGTTGGAAAAGAAATTAAGATTGCAATTTTTTGGACAGGGTTTTTGCAGCTAAATATTTTGTAGGTTATACTTGATAAAAACATCAGTAATCCTGAATCTCGAATCTTATTATTCTTCCAAATGTAACATCTCTTCAAAACTCGGACGTTTGCGAATCACTTTGAACTCATCATCATCAACTAAAACTTCTGGAATCATCGGGCGACAATTATATTCGTTCGACATTGATGAACCATAAGCGCCGGCACTGCAAAATACGAATAAATCATTCGACTTTGGATTAACTAATTCTCTGGCATTGGCTAAAATATCAGTGCTTTCGCAAACCGGACCAGCCAAATCATAAATTGCTTTGGCGCCATTTTTTTTAACTACCGGCAAAACTTCGTGATAAGAACCATAAAGCCCAGGGCGCATTAAATCATTCATCGCGGCATCAATAATCACAAAATTTTTAACATCAGTTTCTTTTAAAAAAACCACTTTTGTCGCCATAATTCCAGCTGTTCCAACCATTGCGCGTCCCGGTGCGATCGTGATTTTAACATTTAAATCTTTGGTCATTTCCTTGATTAGCAAAGCATATTCGTGAATTAAAAGCGTGGTTTCATTTTTGTATAAAATTCCAATGCCGCCGCCAAAATCGAGGGCAGAAATTTTATGACCCTGATTTTTTAATGTTAGGCAAAGTTCACGTAATTTTTGAAAAGCCAGTTTGAATGGCTCAAGCTTGGTGATTTGTGAACCGATATGAGTTGATATTCCATAAATTTCAAGACCCGGAAGTTTGGCAGCTTGAGCATAAATTTCTGGCGCTTTTTCAATATCAACGCCGAATTTATCGCCTTTTCTGCCGGTTGAAATTTTATCGTGAGTTTTGGCATCGACATTTGGATTTACGCGCAAAGAAAATTTGGCTTTGGTTTTAAGCGAAGTCGCAACTTCATTAAGCAAAAACATTTCGGCAATTGATTCGACTGAAAATTCTTCTACGCCGTTTTTTAGCGCATATTCCATTTCTTCGCGGGTTTTTCCAACTCCCGCGAAAACGATTTTTTTTGGATCAATATCAGCTTTTAAAGCACGAAAAACTTCACCAGCTGAAACCGCGTCAATTCCAGCTTGAAGACTGCTTAAAATTTTTACTAAATGAATATTGAAATTGGCTTTAATGGCGTAGCAAATTTTATAATCGGTTATTTTTGCTTCATCAAAAGCATCAGAAAATGCTTGGTAATTTTCGATTAAAGATTTTTTAGAATAGCAATAAAATGGTGTTCCAACTTCAGCTGCGATTTTTGCAACAGCAACATTTTCGACAAAAAGTTCGTCGCTGTTTTTAGCGTATTTATAAGAAAGATGTTTCATAAAATTAATTCAGAAAGATAGGAATTTTAGTCAAGCTAAAGCTGCTGTCAAAGTAGAGTAGAAGTTAAAAATTTAAGTTTCTACCTATGGAAACACATATTTTTAAGTTCATCCACATCATCTGGGGCGTTAATTTCTGTAGTGCCTAGCGCTGCAAATGATACCATTTCCCAATCCTAACTACCCAATAGAATATCCATTTATGATTTGGTATAACTTACTTCTGTCCTAGCCCCCAAAAATCCCCCAACTTCAGGAGAGAATTTTAAACGATCAATATTTACGATTAAGCGTCAGCTTTTTTGTTAAAATATCGATCATTTAACAATGATCTTTTTTGGAGTAAAAAATATGAGTACAAAGTTCAGTGAA